>JAWVZJ010000074.1:0-9247 GCA_033722255.1 Thermoanaerobaculia bacterium
GGAACCGGGCCCCGGGAGATGGCCTGGATCTACGAAGCCTACTCCCGGGAACATGGCGACACGCCGGGAGTCGTCACCGGAAAACCGATCCAGCTCGGCGGCTCGCTGGGACGGGTCGAGGCCACGGGCCGGGGCGTCGGCCTCGTCTCCGGCTGGGCGGCCTCCGCCCGGGAGATCGACCTGGAGGAAGCCACGGTGGCGATCCAGGGATTCGGCAACGTGGGCCGACACGCCGCCTGTGAGCTCGCGGACCGGGGGGGTACGATCGTCGCCGTGAGCACCGCGCAGGGGGGCCTCTACCGGGAGGACGGCCTCGATGTCGACGCCCTCTGCGTGGCCCGGGACCGGGACCCCGAAGTCCCCCTCCAGGACTCCGGAATCGAGGGCGACGAGATCGGAAGCGCCGATCCCCTGGCCGTGGACGCCGATCTGGTGATCCCCGCCGCCATCGAGGAGGTGATCACCGGGGAGAACGCCGGAGAAATTTCGGCCTCCCTGGTGGTGGAAGCAGCGAACATGCCCGTGACCTCCGAAGCTCACGACATTCTCGAGCAGCGGGGGATCCCGGTGATTCCGGACATCCTGGCCAACGCCGGCGGGGTGATCGTCTCCTACCTGGAGACCGTCCAGAACCGCCAACGGTATCGATGGTCGAGGCGACGGGTCAACCGAGAGCAGAAGGAGATCCTGGAGTCGGCGTGGGAGAACGTGGAAGACCGCTCGGAGGAGGACGAGATCGACTACAGAACGGCGGCCTGGCTCATCGCGGTCGAGCGGGTCCTCGAGGCCACCGAGCTCCGGGGACTGTGACCGGAGGGGCGAGGCCGGAACCGTTTGACGACGCGATCCACCGCCGGCGGTGCGTTCCGAAATCGGATCTCAGCAGGCTCTACGACACCAGCCCGCCGTCGAATCCACCGTCGTCGCTTCCGGTCCGGAGGCCGAGATAGGCCTCCACCGACTCCCCGACCTCCCGCTCGAAGCGCTGCTGGAAGCTCTGGACCTCCCCCGTCTGCTCGTCCAGGAAGATCCGTTGCACCCGGAAGAGGGGAACGAACATGGTGGAGAGCCCCAGGGACTCCTCGTCCCGGGCCACCCCCCGCATCCAGTCCTCGAAGCTGTTCAGGTTGATTCCTCGGATGGTGACGCCCTCCTGGGCGAGATGCTCCAGGACACCCCAGAACTTCTCGTTCGGCTGAGAGAGGTGGACGACCACGATCGATCCGACGTTCACGGCCCCTCCTTCCCGGGAGGCTGGGCCAGCTCCAGGAGAACCCCGCCGGTGCTCCGGGGATGGACGAACTGGACCAGACTCCCTCCGGCACCCTCCGTCGGCTCGGGCCGGAGAACCCGGAAGCCCTCCTCCCGGAGCCTGGCGTCGTCGCTGCGGATCGCGTCGCTCCCCAGGCAGAGATGGTGGATCCCCGGTCCCCTCTTCTCCAGGAAGTCGGCGATCGGAGAATCCTCCCGGATGGGCTCCAGGAGCTCGATCCGGACGTCCCCGCAGGGGATCATCGCCACCCGGACTCCTTCGCTCGGAACCTCCTCGATCTCCTCCACGGCGAGGCCCAGGGCTTCGTAGAGCTTCCGGGCCTCGTCGATGGACCGCACCGCGATTCCCACGTGGTCGAGACCGGTGATCACGACCGCTTCCGGCCGCCGCCCAAGAGCTGACGGGCGATCACCAGGCGCTGGATCTCGCTCGTTCCCTCGCCGATGGTGCAGATCTTCGCGTCCCGGTAGAACTTCTCCGCCCGGTACTCTTTGATGAAGCCGTAGCCGCCGTGGATCTGAACCCCTCGTTCGGCACAGAAGACCGCCGTCTCTCCGGTCAGGAGCTTGGCCTCCGAGGCCAGGAGGCTCACCTCCCCCCCGTCGTCCATGGCCGCCGCCGCGGCGAAGGTCAGGGCCTCGGAGGCGGCGATGCGGGTCGCCATCTCGGCCAGATGGAACTGGATGGCCTGGAAGTCGGCGATGGGCCGTCCGAACTGTTCCCGCTCCTTCGCGTACTCCAGAGCCGTCTCGTAAGCTCCCAGGGCCGTCCCCAGGCCCAGGGCCGCGATGGAGATCCGGCCCCCGTCCAGCACTTCCATCGCCTGCTTGAAGCCGGTTCCCCGCTCCCCCAGGAGGTGGTCGTCGGGGACGAAGCAGTCCTCGAAGACCAGCTCCGTCGTGTCCGAGGCCCGGATCCCCAGCTTGTCTTCCTTCTTCCCGGCCCGGAATCCCTCCATCCCCTTCTCCACCACGAAGGCCGAGAGATGTCGTCCCCTGTCGGCCTCCGGCTCGGTCACGGCCATGACCACGGCCACCTCGCCCACCTTCCCGTGGGTGATGAAGGTCTTGGTGCCGTTGAGGATCCATCCGCCATCGGTCTTCTCCGCCCGGGCCTTGGCCCCCCCGGCGTCGGAGCCGGCTCCCGGTTCGGTGAGTCCCCAGGCCCCGATCCGCTCACCGGAGGCCAGGGGGGCGACCCACCGCCGGCGCTGCTCTTCGTTCCCGAACTTGAAAATGTGGTTCGTGCACAGCGAGTTGTGGGCGGCCACGCTGATTCCCACCGAGGGATCGATCTTCGAGAGCTCGGTGACCACCAGGACGTACTCCAGGTAGCCCATGCCAGCCCCTCCGTACTCCTCGGGGAAGATGATCCCCAGGAAACCGAGCTCGCCGGCCTTCTGCATCACCTCCAGGGGGAATCGCTGGGCCTCGTCGATCTCCTCCACGATCGGATCGATCTCTCGTCGGGCGAACTCCCGGGCCGTGTCCCGGACCACCTTCTGCTCGTCGGTGAGGGAGAAGTCCAGGGAGTGGGTCTCGGTGTCTTCGGCAACGGTCATCGGTCTTCTCCACCGGAAATCCGGGATTCGAGGGAATCGTCATCGTATCATCCGGCATCGGTCTTCGACCTCCTGGCCGACACCCTCGGAGATCGAGGCCCGGACGCTCCCACCGTGATGCTCGATCCCCGTCGAGGGAACTCTGACAGAATTGCCACCGAGCCCGATGAGATCTGCCGAAGAGAAAGAAGGAGGGGAACGAGACATGAGATCCTCCGCAACCGGCCGCCCCGTCTCCGGGAATGAGCTCCAGGAATGGGTTCGGGACTCCCGGAGCCGGACGATTCGCCTGGTGGACGATCTGTCCGACTCCCAGCTCATGGCGAAGCCCCTGGAGATCATCAACCCCCTGCTCTGGGAGATCGGTCACGTGGCCTGGTTCCACGAACGGTGGGTGCTGCGCCACGCTCTGGGTCGGGAGCCGATTCGAGACGACGCGGACGCCCTCTACGACTCCATGGCAATCCCCCATGACACCCGGTGGGATCTCCCCCTGCCGAGCCGGGAAGAGACCTACCGGTACATGGAGGCCGTGCGGGAAGAGATCCTCGAGGCCTTGGAGCAGGGACCGCTCACGGAGCGGCTGAGCTACTTCGTCCGGTACGCGGTGCACCACGAAGACATGCACGGAGAAGCCTTCCTCTACACCCGGCAGACCCTGGGGTACTCTCGGCCGGAGCTCGGACCCACGCCCGCCGTTCACGACGGCGGAGCCCTCGCCGGCGACGTGGAGGTGACTCCCCCGGAGGAGTTCCGCCTCGGCGCCGAGCGCGACGAGCCCTTCGTGTTCGACAACGAGAAGTGGGCCCATCCGGTCTCCCTGGATGCCTTCCGGATCGCCCGGTCCCCGGTGACCCAGGCGGCGTTCGCCGAATTCGTCGAGGACGGAGGATACCGGCGCAGGGAGCTCTGGAGCGACGAGGGCTGGGAGTGGCGCTCCGAGGAGGGAGCCGAGCGTCCCGTCTACTGGGACCGCCGAGACGACGAGTGGCTGCGGCGGGATTTCGACCGGTGGATCTCCCTGGAGCCGGACCGTCCCATGATTCACGTGAGCTGGCACGAGGCCGACGCCTTCTGCCGCTGGGCCGGCCGCCGACTTCCCACGGGGGCGGAGTGGGAAGCGGCGGCGCGGTTGGGTGCAGCCGGCACGAAGCGACGGTTTCCCTGGGGACCGGATCGGCCGGACTCCTCCCGAGCCAACCTCGACGGCCATCGCTTGGGCTGTGTCGACGTCGGTGCTCTTCCCGAAGGGGACAGTCCCTCCGGCTGCCGCCAGATGATGGGGAACGTCTGGGAGTGGACCTCCACTACCTTCGGCCCCTACCCGGGCTTCACCCCGGATCCCTACGAAGCGTACTCGGAGCCCTGGTTCGGAAGCCGGAAGGTCCTCCGGGGAGGGGCATGGCCGACCCGGGGACGGATGCTCCGGGGCACCTATCGGAACTACTACACCCCGGATCGCCGGGACGTCTGGTGCGGATTCCGGACCTGCCCCCGATTCGAGAACGGATCCGGCTGAAGCCCAGCTCTCGGTCAGCGTCTCGGAGGCCCCGGAGATTCACGAGGAGATCGCGTCCGGCCCCGTCTCGGGAACGCCCGCGATCGACGGGCCGGCCTCGGTGGAAATGACATCCCGGTGAAGAGCGAGACCCCGTGAAGATCGTCCTCGTGACGCCCTCGCCCCCGGGCTCGCTGACCGGAAACCGGGTCACCGCCGAGCGGTGGGCCCGCTTCCTCCGGGACCTCGGACAGGAGGTGGAGATCGTCGAGACCTGGTCCGGCCAGGACTCCGACCTCCTGGTCGCACTCCACGCCCGAAAGAGCGCGGCCTCGATCGGGGAGTTCCGCCGGACGAACCCCGACGTCCCGCTTCTCGTGACTCTCACCGGGACCGATCTCTACCGGGATCTCGGCCGGAGCCCGGAGACCCGGGCCTCCCTGGATCAGGCCGATCTCCTGATCGGGCTCCAGGACCGGGTCCCGGACGCCCTTCCGCCGGAGCTCCGCCGGAAGGTTCGGATCGTCCGTCAGTCGGCGGAGCCGATCGACGAACCGCCGGCGGTGGACCCCACAGTCTTCGAAGTCTGTCTCCTGGCCCACCTCCGTCCCGTCAAGGACCCTCTCCTGGCCGGTCGGGCCGTCCGTCATCTCCCGGAGAGGTCGTCGGTCACGGTGGTCCATGCGGGAGAGGTCCTGGACGACGAGACCGGTCGGGCCGCGGAACGGGAGACGCAGAGGAATCCCCGCTACCTCTGGACCGGACCCCTCCCCCGAAACGAGGCCCGGCGACTCCTGGCCCGGTGCCGGCTGCTTCTGGTGACCTCCCGGATGGAGGGGGCAGCCAACGTGGTCTCCGAAGCCGTCGTGGACGGCGTTCCCGTGGTGGCCACTCGGATCCCCGGCATCCAGGGCACCCTGGGAGAAGACTATCCGGGGCTGTTCCCCGTCGGCGACGCCGAGGCCCTGGCCCGAATGCTCCATCGAGCCGAGACGGATGCGGGCTTCTACCGGGAGCTCGAGGAGCGCTGCGCCACCGTCGGGAAGCTCCTGACCCCCGAGCGGGAGCGGGAGGCCTGGCGTCGCCTCCTGGAGGAGCTCCCGGTCGGCTGACCGACCCGGACCCAGCCGGAGAACCCGGGACCTCCGGGCCTGCCGGATCTCCGATCCCGACTCCGGGAGCTCAGATCACCTCGATCTCTGCCGCCCCCTTCACCGTCTCGCCCACCGGCGCCGCCGCCACGCCCTCGGCCCGGAGGTCCTCCAAGAGATCGGTCACCTCTTCCCGGGGGACCGACAGCAGCAAACCGCCGGAGGTCTGGGGATCGAAGAGGAGCTCCTCCTCCGGGCCGGTCAGATCCCGACGCATTTCCAGCGCCCCCTCCACGTTGGAATGGTTGGCCTCGGTGCTCCCGGTGCTGACTCCCCTTTCCACGAACTCGTAGAAGCCGTCGTGGACGGGCAGGTCTTCGAAGCGGATCCGGAGGCGGAGCCCGGATCCCCGGGCCAGATTCAGGGCGTGTCCCGCCAGGCCGAACCCGGTGACGTCGGTGGCGGCCCGGACTCCGTGCTCGAGGGCTATTCTGGAGGCCGCGGCGTTGAGGGTCTCCATCTGCTCCAGGACGGGCTCCAATCCCTCGGCATCCAGCTTCCCCAGCTTGAAGGCGTTCACCAGGACCCCGGTGCCCAGGGGCTTGGTCAGGATCAGGACCTCTTCGTCCCGGGCCCGGTCGTTGGAGAGCAATCGGTCCGGGTCGGCCCGTCCGATCACGGCCAGACCGAACTTCAGGTCGTCGTCGATGGTGGAGTGGCCGCCCAGGAGAGCCGCTCCCTCCTCCGCCAGGACATCGCCGGCACCGGCCAGAATCCCCTCCCGGGTTCCGTCCGGAAGGCCCCGGTCGGGAAAGCAGGCGAGGCTCAGGGCCAGCACGGGGACTCCCCCCATGGCGTAGACGTCGGAGAGGGAGTTGGCCGCCGCCACCCGTCCGAACCGGCGGGGATCGTCACAGACGGGAGTGATGTAGTCCGCGGTGGCCACCAGGGCGCGGCCGTCCAGAAGATACACGCCACCGTCGTCGGACGTCTCGGGTCCGACCAGGATGCGGTCTTGCGCCCCGGCGATCTCCACCAGGGGCCGAATCAGCTTCGAGAGGTCCCCCGGACCTATCTTCGCCGCTCAGCCGCCGGTGGCGGCACAGCCCGTGAGACGGAATTTCTTCCGGAAAAGTCCCATGCCTCCAGTGTATCCGGATGGAGCCGCCCCGACGGAAGCGCCGCTCCCACCCGGTGCCTCAGAGCTGATCGTGACGGAAGCAGCCGACGACGTGATCGTTGACCATTCCCACCGCCTGCATGAAGGCGTAGACGATGGTCGGTCCCACGAAGGAGAACTCCCGGTCCTTCAGCTCCCGGCTGATCGTCTCCGACAGCTCGGTCCGGGCCGGGATCTCGTCCAAGCTCCGGAATCGGTTCCGGATCGGCTCCCCGTCCACGAACTCCCAGAGGAACTCCCCGAAGTCGATCCCCTCCTCGGCCATGGCGACCCAGGCCCGGGCGTTCCGGATGGCGGATCGGATCTTGGCCCGGTTCCGGACGATCCCCGGGTCGTTCCGCAACCGCTCCACGTCCGACTCGTCGTACTCGGCCACCCTCTCGGGATCCAGCCCGTCGAAGGCCCGGAAGTAGCCCTCCCGCTTGTGGAGGATGGTCTTCCAGGAGAGACCGGCCTGGGCACCGTCCAGGATCAGCTTCGCCCAGAGCTCCCGCCCGTCCCGGACCGGAACCCCCCACTCCTCGTCGTGGTACCGGAGCATCAGGGGATCGTCTCCGAGCCAGGCGCACCGCGGAAGGCCGTCGTCGTGGGTCTTCACGATTCCAGAGCCTACCAACCGCCAGGGCGATGGCTCAGGTCGTCACGCCCTCGGCAGTCTCCTCCACGAGACGGTCCACGACGGCGTCCAGATCACCGGTCTCCTCGTAGACGGCGAGCTGGCGGTCGGCACTCGTCCCCTCCTCCAGGATCCGGTCTGCGTAGTCGACCTCATCCCGGGAACCCAGCTCGTCCGGGGCGTCCCCGAGGAATCCCTCCACGAGCTCGCCGATCGCCTCGTCGGCCTGCACCTCCCGTCCGTGGTTGAAGTCCACGAGCCGGTGGTCCAGCCCGTAGCGCGCCGCCCGCCACTTGTTTTCCTGGAGCAGGAGATCCGGATAGGAACGGAGACTCAGACCCCGGCGATAGAGCTCCCATAGACGGTAGACCAGGGCCTGGACGAGGGCGGCGACGCAGAGGGTCTCCTCGATCCGGGTGCAGACGTCGGAGATCCGGATTTCCAGGGTCGGATAGTTCCAGTTGGGCCGGGCGTCCCACCAGATCTTGGTCCCGTCCGGGACGCAGTTCGTCTCGATCAGCTCCTGGATCTGGCCCTCGTAGTCGTCCCAGGACCGGAGAACCGGGGGAAGGCCCGTCCGGGGAAAGCTCCGGAAAGCCATGGTCCGGTACGACTTGAGCCCCGTGTCCCGCCCCCTCCAGAAGGGAGAGCTGGTGGACAGGCAGAGCAGATGGGGCAGGAAGTATCGGCAGCCGTTCAGGGCGGCGATCCGGAACTCTCGGTCCCGGATCCCGATGTGGACGTGGGTGCCGAAAATGAGGAGACGATCCGCCAGCAAGCGCAGATCCTTCTTCAGGCCCAGGTACCGCTCCATGGGTGTGATCTCCTGGGTCTCCCAGGAGGTGAAGGGATGGGTTCCCGCGGCGACGATCCGAAGCCCGTTGCTCTCCGCCAGCTCGATGACCGTCCGCCGAAGCCGGATCAACTCCTCCCGGGCCTCGCCGATATCCCGGCAGACCTCCGTCCCCACCTCGACGATCGACTGATGGAGCTCGGGCTTGAGCTGATCGCGGAGGACCATCTCCCCATCCTCGAGGATGTGGGTGATGTAGGAGGTCAGCTGCCGGCTCTCGAGATCGACCAGCTGGTACTCCTCCTCGATCCCGATCTCGAAGGACGGCTCGCTCATGGTGTCTCTCCCTTCCGAACACGTCTCACCGGAGTCATCTCGACGGGGTCACGGGCTCCCCTCTCCCTTCGAGCCGGATGTCCGGGTCGACCCCGATCCGCTCCAGGAGCCGGCTCTCCTGGGTGGTGACCAGGACCTGGCGGGTCTCGGCGACGGAGAGGAGACGATCCCACACCGCCGAGGCGTTCTCGTCGTCCAGATGGGCGAAGGGCTCGTCCAGGAGGAGGGGGACCCGGATCCGGGCCTGGGCCAGGAAATCCGCGATTCCCAAACGGATGGCCAGGAGCACGGTCAGGTGCTGGCCGAAGCTCAGGGGCCGATAGCTCAGGGGAACCACCCGGTCGAAAGCCCGGAGCTTCACCGACTCCAGACCGTCCTCGGCGACCAGGGGACCGAAGGTCCCGCCAGAGACGGCTCGGAGCTCGTCGGAGACGGCCCGGATCAGGCGCGTCTCGTCCTCGGCCCGGAAGGCCTCCCAGGAGTCCACCAGGAGGCCCCAGGCCCGACGGTACTCCTGGACCCGGCGGGCGACCTCGTCCCGCTCGGCCTCGCGAGCCTCCAGCTCGTCCTCCAAGGCACCGGGGCTCTCCGAGGGCCGGCTCTCGAGGATCCTCCGCCGGAGCTCCTGAAGCTCGTCGGAGAGCTTCCCCCTCTCGGCTCGCCGTCGCTCCCTCTCCTCTTCGATGGCGCCGAGATCCTCCGGGACTCCCTCCGGAAGATCGACCTCCCGGATCTCTTCCAGGGCCAGCTCCTGCCGGGCCAGGTCGTTCCGGACCTCCCCCACGGCGAGGCGGAGTCTCCGGGCCGGACCGCCGTCCTCCGGTGCCTCCGGACCGGGAATCGAGACCCCGGCCGCGGCCGTCTCCTCCAGGACCGACTCGGCCCGGTCCCTGGCCTCC
>JAWVZJ010000075.1:0-9230 GCA_033722255.1 Thermoanaerobaculia bacterium
CCCGCACCGGCTGAACCATGAAACTCCAGGAGGGTGACCACCGCCCAGACAAAACGGGTCCCGATGGACCGAGCTTCGTCTCCCGGCTCCTCCGGCAGGAGCTGGTGGTCTCCGTCGGGTGTACCGAGCCGGCGGCCCTGGCTTTGGTAGCCGGGGCCGCGGCGAGCGCGGCCCGGGGAACCATCCGGGGCATACGAATCCGAGCCGACATCGGAACCTTCAAGAACTCTCTTTCGGTCGGGCTACCGGGCACCGACCTCCGGGGACCCGGAGTGGCGGCGGCAGCCGGAGCTCTGGTCGCCGATCCCGACGCGGGTCTCCAGGTCCTGGGCGCGGTGACCGGGGACCAGTGGCGAGAGGCCGCCGCCCTGGCGGAGGTACCGGGGCGAATCGAGGTGACTCCCGAGGACCGGAGCGACATCCGTCTCGAAGCGCGAGTCGAGGGAAGCGAATCCCGAGGCGGAGCGCTGGTCGAGGGACGCCACGACCAGATCGTCTGGGTCCGGCGAGACGGAAAGCCGCTCCGACCGCGAACGGGAGACGACACGCTCACCGCCGCCTCGGAGATCGACGACGAGACAATCCGGACCGTCCTCTCCTCGGCGGAGGCTCTCCTGGAGTCCCTCGCCGGGCTCGAGACCGCCGACCTGGCCCTCGTCCGTCGAGGGATCGACATGAACAGAGAGCTCGCCCGTCGCGGGCTCGAGGGGGATCGCGGTGGAAGCGTGGGACGGGCATTTCGGGGTCTCGACACCGGGCACGATCCCTCCATCTCGGTGAAGGCCTGGGTCTCGGCCGGTGTCGAGGCCCGGATGGCCGGGGAGATGGCGCCGGTGATGACCTCCGGAGGAAGCGGCAACTCGGGGATCACCGTGAGCCTGGGCACCTGGTCGGCGGCCCGCACTCTGGGAGAGTGGTCGGACGTGGAGATCGATCGGGCCACGGCCCTGGCCCACCTGGTCAACGTGGCCGTGAAGGCCCGGATCGGCCGGGTGGGCCCTCTCTGCGGGGGGGCCATCGCCTCCGCCACGGGGGTCGGGTGTGGCGTGGCCTGGCTCCTGGGGGGTCGGGAGACCGCCCTGGACCGGGTGATCCGGCACCTGGTCGGGGCCACCGCCGGCGCCCTCTGCGACGGAGCGAAACCCGCCTGTGCCCTGAAGATCTCCGGCGGCCTCTCCGTGGCCCTGGACGCCGCTCGCCTGGCGATCCGAGGCGACAGCCGTCTCGGAGAGGGCGGTCTCGGGGGCGCGAGCAGCGGCCAGGCCCTGGAACGGCTCCGCCGCCTGACCCGGGAGGCTTTCGATCGGGTCGATCGGGATCTCCTCCCGATCCTCGCCGGTTCCGAAGTCCCCTGACCGGACCGAAGACGACACCTCTGTCCCGGGGACCTCCTCCAGACGGCGTACCGTGGATCGCCTCCCGAGAAGGCGAGAGCGACCGTATACTCGGATCTCGGAGCTCCCGACCCGGAAGGAGCGGCTGCCAAGAATCGTCCGGCAGCCGGCAGCTCGTCTCCCACCCCGACGGTCGGTGCCGGCTCCAGAGAGATCGCGTACCCCGAATTCAGCCACGAAAGGACCCCCCATGACCCGAGCCACCGAAACCCATCTCCGCGACCTGATGACGGAGGAGCTTCTCACCGTTCGGAAGGAAATGAGCACCACGGATCTGGCCCGGTTCCTGGAGGAGCACGAGATTTCCGGAGCGCCGGTGGTGGACGAGGACGGTCGACCGGTCGGTGTCGTGTCCAGTATCGATCTCGTCCGTCTCGCCTCCGAGCGGGTGGAGAGGCCGGCGAATGCGGCTCCCTTCTACAGAAGCTCTCTGGAGGACGAGAACCTGATGGAGCTCTACGGTCGACGAGAGCTTCCCACCACCGACCAGACCTGGGGTGATATCTCCGTAGAGGACATCATGACCCCCGCCGTCCAGT
This sequence comes from Thermoanaerobaculia bacterium, assembly GCA_033722255.1. Lineage (GTDB taxonomy): Bacteria > Acidobacteriota > Thermoanaerobaculia > Multivoradales > JAIOJS01 > JAWVZJ01. The sequence continues at coordinate 1,934 of JAWVZJ010000075.1, forward strand.
CGGTTCCCGTGGACAGCTCGGTCCAGGAGGTGGCCTCCATCATGGTGGCTGGCCACTTCCATCGGCTCCTCGTGGAGGAGGACGGAGAGCTCGTGGGAATCGTGAGCTCCCTGGATCTCCTGAAGGTCCTGGCCGAGTCCCGGGACTGACCTATTCGTCCTCCCGGTCCCCCCGGTCGTAGGTCGAGCAGGTCCCCCGAGGGCCCTCAGCCCGTTGACCTTTCCCCGCGGACCGTCAACTTCCCGCGATCATCTCCTCCAGCTCCTCCTCGAACCCGGCCACGATCCGGGCGGGCTCGGAGACGAGGTCGACGTCCGTGGCCACTCCGAGCCGGACCTCGCCGGCGTAGGACATCGTGGAGACCCCCATACCGAGCCGGCCGCTCTGGGGTACCCAGAAGACGAAATCCCGGATCGGCTGGCCCGCCATGTAGAGCTGCCTGGTGGGGCCGGGGACGGTGGTGACCACGGCGGTCCCCTTCGAACCGAAGATCCGGACCACCAGGTCCTGGAGAAATCGGGGCAGACACCCGATGATCCCCAGGAGCTTGAGCACGACCCAGGGCTCCACCGAGCGCTTCAGCTTCCCCATCCGTCTCCGGAGCTCGTGGAGACGCTCCCCGGGATCCCGGATGCCCACCGGAAGGGAGAGGAAAACCAGCCCGAACTCGTTCCCGAGCTCGGCCATCTCCTCTACGGGACGCAGGCTCACGGGGACCACGGCCCGGAAGTTCAGGTCCTCTACGTCGAATCCCTCGTCCCGGAGATACCGTCGTGCTCCTCCGCTGAACGCCGTGAGGAGGACATCGTTCACGGTACCGCCCAGACGCTGCCGGGCGATCTGGATCGTCTCCAGGGGGATTCCCCGGCTCCACGCCACCCGCTTTCCCCGGGAGAGGGGACCCCGCAGGGGGGTTCGGGTGTCCCGGGGCCTCAGGGCGAGCTTGAGGAATGCCGGCACCGCCGCGAGACGGAGCATCCAAGGATGGACGCTCCCCAGGACCTCCGCCGGCTTCGTCAGGAGCCGGGCTCCCTGGGGCAGGAGCTCCTCCAGATGCTCGTACGCCTCCTCCGGCTCCAGGGGCTCCTCCCCGAAGAGCTCCGACAGGGGATTGTCGTTTCCCCAGAGTCCGCCTCCGTCGGTTCGCAGGTCCGCGTCCGGCTCGAGGTCCGCCAGGGCCAACAGCAGGACCATGAGGGCGATGCCGTCGCCGATGCAGTGGTGGAGACGCCAGAGGAGCGCCGATCCCCCACCGTAGCCGTGGATCAAGTGGATGCGCCAGAGCGGCCGGTCGAAGGGCAGGGCCTCGTTCATGTGACCGCTGACCAGCTCCTCCAGCTCCCGGTCCCCTCCGGGCTCGGGGAGCTCCTCCTCCACCAGGTGTCGGTCCACGTCGAAATTCTCGTCCCGGCGCCATCCCCACCGGATCCGTCCCCGTTGCACCGCCCGATCCCGGAAGCGGGGAATCCGGGCCAGGCGCTGGCGAACCATCCCCGTCAAACGATGCGGGTCCAGGGGGGCGTCGAACATCATGATCCCGTTGATGATCATGAGGTTCGTCGGCTCGTCCATCCGAAGCCAGGCGCAATCCACTCCCGACATCGGTCGGACGGGGGGCTCGCCACGAGCGGTCATGTCGTGATCCCGTCAGCTCCCGGCGGTCAAGAGCTTTCCCGTCGTCGGAGCAGATCCTCCACCCGATCCAGGGATCGGGACAGACGGTCCAAGGTCCGCCGGTGGGCCACTTCCCGCCCCTCCTCGTCCATCCCGAGACCCCGCCACAGATTCCGCCCCGGGTCCTCCAGCCGGTCGACCCGCAGGCGCAAACCGAGGCCTTCGAGGATCGGCTCCAATTCCTCCCGCCGGCGCAGGAGCTGTCGTCGAGTGACCTCGTAGGCGTGCTCACAGACCGTCCGGCGGGAGGAGAAGGAGAAGATGTTGGTGAAGAACATCCGATAGTCGTCCCGCCGAGGCTCGAAGAGGACCACGTCGGAGGGGTACTTGCCGTCGTAGGCCTTCATCCCCACCACGAGTCGGGAGTGGATCAAGGTGCGAAAGGTCTGGGACAGGACCGTGGGAAGGCCCCGATCGAGGAGCACGCCGGAAGGGACGCCATCGTTCCCGGGATGGAGGTCCACGGGCACGATCGGGTTGATACAGAAAAGGAGGTCGACGCCGTGGTCCAGGGCCACCGAGGCGTGCAGGGTCTTGATCAGGACGCCGTCCACGTAGTATCGGCCGTCGACGTCCACGGGGGGATAAAGGCCCGGGAGGGCGGTGCTCGCCTGGACGGCGGTCGAGATCGGCACGTCCCGGAAATCCGACTCCCCGAAGCGAACCGCCCGACCGGTCTCCAGGTCGGTGGCCACCACGAAGAGGGGCCGATCCAGCTCCCGGAAGTCGTCGGTGCGATCCTTGATCGTGTAGATCCGTTCCAGGTAGGCCCGGATCGGCTCATTGTCCAGAACCGCCACCGGCAGGGCCCGGGAGAGCCGGACGAGGGTGTCGCCGATCCCCGGATCTTCCGGGTGGGCCGCCGCCTCCCGGAGGCCGTCGATCATCAGCTTCGGGAACTGGATCCCCTGGCGAGCGATCTCCTTGAGAGCGGGCTGGAGGAAGGTCTCCGGGATGAAGGGATGCTCCCCGGGCTCCGTCTTCACGATGGCCCGGCACATCTGGGCCGGCGTCAGACGGTTCGCGAGGTTGGCCGCGATGAAGGCCCCGGCGCTCACCCCGACGTACACCTCCAGGTCGTTGAGATCCAGCCCTTCGATCGAGTCGTCCAGGGCCCGGAGGGCACCGATCTCGTAGATGGCTCCCTCGGGGCCCCCGCCGGCGAGGGCCAGCCCGATCCTTCCGTTCACCCGCGCTCCTCCCTCGTCCCTCTCTTCCCCGGAGCTCTCGAGGATCCCGAGGTCACTCGTCCCCCGTCTGGCCGGAGGCCTCCCCGCTCTTCCGCTGGAGTCTCTCCACGGCCGCGGTCAGGTCCTCGACCCGCTCGGAAAGCTCCTCCACCTCCTCCCGGGTCGGCACCCCGAGACCGGCGAGGGCCTCTGCCACCGCCTTCTCGATCCGGTCCCCGACGCGGGACCAGCCCTCCGCGGCCTCGGACTTCACGCGCTCTCCTGCGTCCCGGGCCGCTTCCCGGGCCCGCTCCGCCTCGCCGCGACCTCGCTCGGCGAAACGCTCGCCCTCCTCCACCAGGGTATTGAAGAGCTTCGATCCCTCTTCCTCGGTGACCTTGAGGGCTCCCAGTCCCGCCAACCAGATTCTGGAGGCCGAGTCCTTGATCTCGTCCTGAAGGCGCTTCCCGCTCTCGTCTCGCTCTTCCATCGATACCCCCGTTCAGCTTCCGCCCTCGGAAGCGGTCTCGGACTCTCTCTTTCTCTCCTTTGCCGAAGACTCTCTGGTCGGCTCCGGTCGCTCCTCCGATTCCAGGGCGGCCAGGGAACCTTCGAGCTCCTCCAGTCTCAGACGAAGGAGCGCCATCTCCTCCCGGGCCTTCCGGACAGGGCTCAGGCGGTCGATTCCCGCCTTCAGGACCCGGTCCATGCCGTGCTGGACCTGCTCCACCCCGGAGGTCACGGCCCGCTCCCCCATCCGTACCAGCTCGTGGAGCAGATCGCTGGGTAGAAAGGACGTACCCTTCCGTCCCTCTTCGAGGATGATCTGGGTGAGGGTCTGTTGGGTCACGTCCTCCGAGCTCGAATTGTCGATGACCCGGATCTCCTGGCCGGCCCGGACCCAGGCCGCGATGTCCTCCAGGGAGACGTACCGACTCTCTTCCGTGTCGTAGAGCTTCCGACTCTCGTACCGTTTGATCAGACGGACCATGATGCTGTCCTCCTCGGTGCTGCCGACGGTGCCGCTGGAGCCTGTCCAGCCTCTCCTTCAGGATACCGCAGCGCGGCAAGATCCTCAAACTAGAGGGTCGGATGCCAGGGGAAGACAGGGCCACTCCCGATTGCCGATCCGGCCGCAGTGCGTCAAGACCCTCCCTTCTCGGAGGCCGAAAACCTGGTGAGGGCCTCTTCGATGCCGGCTCCGAGCTCACCCAGAGACTCCAGGTCCGTCGGCTCCCGCGAGAGGAACGGGACCGTGACGAGCTGCTCCTCCGGCAGGAGCTCCCGGAGCTGCTCCAGGCCCCGATGGTCCTGTTCCCCTTCCCAGGACAGGAGACGTCGTCCGGAGGTGGCCTCCGGACACTCCGAGACACGGGGATGGATCCGATTCACGACCACCGGCCCCAGGTGGTACTGCGCCTCCCGGAGCTTCCGTGCGAAGAAGAGGGTGTCCGGAATCCGTTCCTCGTTCGGTCCCGCCACCAGGAGGAAGCGGGTCTTTTCGGAACGAAGGAGGGTTTCCACCTCCCGGGCCCGTTGCCGGAAGCCATCGAAGAGGGGCCCGAAGGCACGGAAAAACTCCGCCATGTCTCGGAGGAGATCCAGGCCCACGATCTCGTCCAGCCAGCGTTCCAGTCGGCCCCGGAGGAAACCCCAGCTCGGTCCGGCCTGGAGCTTTCCCTCCTCGTCGAACCAGGGCTTCAGGGCGATCCGGAGAGCCCCGCTCTCGAGAAACCCCACGATCCGGGAGGGGGCCTCCAGGAAATCCAGGGCCTGCCGGGTGGGCGGCGTGTCCAGGAGGATCCTCCGGTACCCCCCCTCCCGGTGAGCCTCGTACAGCTTCTCCACCGCCATATACTCGAGGATCCCCGCCAGGGATCCGGCGAGCTGATCGTAATAGCGATTCTCCAGGATCCGGTCCCGGGCCTCCTCGTCAGGGGCGTAGCGGGCCACCAGACGATCGAAGGTCCGTCGGGGATCCAGGAGCCCGGCGGACAGCCTGCCTTCGGTTCCGGCCATCACCTCCACGTCCCTCTCTTTCGCTTCCTCTCCGACGCCGAGGGTGTCCTTCAGACGATGGGAGGGGTCGAAGGTCATCACGAGGGTGTCGTGGCCGGCCTCGGCGCTCACGACACCGAGGGCCGCGCCCAGGGTGGTCTTCCCCACTCCCCCGGACCCCACGACCACGATCAGGGGCGGATCCGGATCCCGGAATCTCACACCGCGACTCCTTCCAACTGTGCCTCCAGCCTCCGCCGGAGGCCCTCGATCAGCTCCGGGCTCCGATCGATCGGCCGGCGCTCGAGATCGATCCGGGGACCGCTCCAGCGCCGGCTCAATCGCCGAGACTCCCTACGATTCACCTTCCTCCTCCGGATCCAGAGTCGGTCGATCTCGTCCCGTGGCTCGAACCCTTCCGGGATCTCCGGGTAGAGGCCGTTCACCACGAGGAGCTCCGGGGCTCGATCCATCCTCTCTTCCAGGGCATCCAGGAGCTCCAGGGTCTCGTCCACCGGCATCTCCTCCGCCGCCGTGACCGCCACCACCCCGCACCGCTCCGGATCGCCTACGAACTCGGCCAGCTCTCCGGCGAGCCGTCCGAAGGGACCGCTCTCGATCGCCTCCGCCACCAGCTCCGGAGCCGCCAGGAGGGACAGGCCGTGTCCGGTGGCCGGTGCGTCGAGGACGACCTGATCGATCTCCTCCTCCCGCATCAGCTCCCCCCGGAGGCAGCGCAGTGCGTGACCGAGAACCGCGAGCTCCTTCAATCCCGGGCAGCCCTCCGCGAAGTGGCGATAGACCGGACTCTGGAGGACCCTCCGGCTGATGGCCGAGATCTTCAGGCGGTCCTCGACCAGAGCATCGAGCTCGGTCCGGGGCTGGAGATTCCGGAGCCAGAGGCGGTGCCCCGCCCGCTCCACCTCGCCTCCGGACGGCGGGATCCCGAGCATCCGATGGGCGCTCTCCCGGGGATCCAGCTCCAGGAGAAGTGTGTTCCGACCGGCATCGGAACAGGAGGTCGCCAGAACGCATGAGAGGGTCGTCTTCCCCACGCCCCCCTTCCCCGTCACCAGCAGCAGGGAGGGCCATCGGCGAAGGACCCGCTGCTCGGCATTCGTCATCGTGCGGCATTATGCCATGGTGCGGCATCAAGGGAGACCGCATCGCTGGGTAGCTGTGGTAAAAGACTAACCATGTACTATCCGGAACTCCGCCTCCGCCGTCTTCGCCGCACCCCGACCCTCCGTCGGATGGTCCGGGAGACCCGACTCTCCCCCGCCGACTTCATCCTGCCGATGTTCGTCTGTCCGGGGGAGGACGTGGAGGAACCGATCGGATCCATGCCCGGAGTCTCCCGGTACTCCGTGGACCGCCTCGTCGAGGAGGCCGCCGCTGCCCGGGAGGACGGTGTCCCAGCGGTGATCCTCTTCGGGATCCCCGAGTCGAAGGATGCGGTGGGAAGCTCGTCGTGGCAGGAGGACGGAATCGTCCAGACCGCCCTCCGGGCCCTCGCGGACCAGGTACCGGACCTGGTCCGGATCGCCGACGTTTGCTTCTGCGAATACACCGACCACGGCCACTGCGGAGTCCTCGAGGGCGAAACGGTAGCCAACGACCGGACGGTGGAGAACCTGGCCCGACAGGCGGTCTCCTTCGCCCGGGCCGGCGCCGACTTGGTGGCCCCGTCGGACATGATGGACGGGAGGGTCGGAGCGATCCGGGAGGCCCTGGACGAAGAGGGGCTCCAGGAGATAGTCGTTCTCTCCTACGCGGCGAAGTTCTCCTCCGCCTTCTACGGCCCCTTCCGGGACGCCGCCGACTCCAGCCCCTCCTTCGGCGACCGGAAAAGCTACCAGATGGATCCCGCCAACGGTCGGGAGGCCCTCCGGGAGGTGGAGCTCGACGTCGTGGAGGGCGCGGACATCCTGATGGTCAAGCCGGCTCTGCCCTACCTCGACGTGGTGCGGACGCTCCGGAGCCGCTACGACCACCCCCTCGCCGCCTATCAGGTGAGCGGCGAATTCGCGATGATGAAGGCCGCCGGAGCCAACGGGTGGATCGACTACGAGGGAGTGATGATGGAGTCGCTGCTCTCCATCCGCCGGGCCGGAGCCGACCTCATCCTCACCTACGCCGCCCGGGAGGCCGCGAGGCTCCTGCGGAACGGCTGGGAGGAGTGACCCTCGGCCCCACCACCGGCAGATCCTCCCCCCGGTTACCGAGACCCCCGCGAATGCCTCGGAAACCGACCGTCCGGACTCGAACGACGAAGCTCGCATCCACCAAAGACCCGAACCAAAGAAGCCCGAGGACAGCCATGACCGATTTCTTCGATCGAGCCTGTCGGAGCCTTCCCGGCGGTGTGAACTCTCCCGTCCGCTCGTTCCAGGGAGTGGGTGGCGAGCCGGTCTTCATCCGGTCCGCCCGGGGAGCCTACCTGGAGGACGAGGAGG
>JAWVZJ010000076.1:0-9215 GCA_033722255.1 Thermoanaerobaculia bacterium
CAGATCCGCCGGGAGGATCGGCGGACCTCCCGCTCGGTCTCCCTCCAGCTCGTGGAGGGCTCGGAGGGGGAGACGAAGAAGACCCTCCAGGGGATCCTCGCCTCCTACGACCTCCCGGAGGGGGTGAGCTTCGACCGGCCGAGCCGGGGCCGGATGAACGAGGATCTCCAGGGCCTGCTCTTCGCCCTGGGTCTCTCCGTCGTCTTCATCTACCTGCTGATGGCCTTCCTCTTCGAGAGCTTCGTGCTGCCACTGTCCATCATCTTCACCATTCCCCTGGCCTTCATCGGCGTCGTCTGGGGCCACGTCCTGGCCGGCCTCGACATCGACTTCCTGGGGGCGGTGGGGGTGATCCTCCTGATCGGGGTGGTGGTGAACAACGGGATCGTCCTGATCGACTACGTGAACCGCCTCCGGGAGGCGGGCCACGAGCGCCGGGAGGCGATCCTCCTGGCCGCCCACCGTCGCTTCCGACCCATCATGATGACGGCCCTGACCACGATCTCGGGGATGGTGCCCCTCCTGGTGTCGGGCTCCACCTCCATCGGCCTCTCCTACACCAGCTTCGCCATCTCCCTGATCGGCGGCCTGATCACGGCGACCCTCCTGACCCTCCTCGTGGTGCCGATCTTCTACACCCTCTTCGATGATCTCCGGGAGTACCTCTTCGGCCTCCTGGCCTGGAACCGGAGCCGGGCCACGGCCCGGAGCTGACGCCGCTCCGTTCGGAACCGACCTTCTCCTGCCGGAAGAGACGGCGTCGAACGGCCTCAGGCCGGAGCACCATGGGCAGTCGCTCCTCCCCCCGACTCCGGCTCTCTACGGGAACGACACCATCGCCCGGATCGTCGCGATCAGGGCGGGGGGCCAGGTCCCGAGACCGAGGAGAAGGAGCGTCAGCACCGTGAGGACGGCGCCCCCCAGGATCCCGGTCCGGGCCAGGTCCGGCGCCTCGTCGGTGGTCGTGAGCATGACCACCACCACCCGGAGGTAGTAGAAGAGCCCGACGGCGCTGGTGAGGGCCAGGGTCAGGGTCAGGACCCAGCGGGTGGCGCCGACCCCGGCGGCCAGGACGTAGAGCTTTCCCAGGAACCCGGCCGTGAGCGGGATGCCGGCCAGGGAGAGGAGGGCCACGGTGAGCACGGTGGCCAGGCCCGGCCGGTGCCAGAAGAGCCCACGGTAGCTCTCGAGCCGGCTCGGCTCGGAGTCGCCGGTCGAGGTCGTGGCCACCACGCCGAAGGCGGCGAGGATCGTGACCAGGTAGGCCACCAGGTAGTAGATCCCTCCCTCCAGGCCCAGGGACCCGCCGGCCAGCAGGGCCACCAGGAGATAGCCCAGGTGGGCGATGGAGGAGTAGGCCAGGAGGCGCTTGAGATCCTCCTGGAGGAGGGCCAGGAGATTCCCCAGGACCATGGAGGCCACGGCCACCGCGGCCAGGGCCGGGTAGAGGAGCCCGGTGGCCGCGGCGGCCTCCCCGGTGAGGAAGAGCCGGACGGCCAGGGCGAAGATCCCGGCCTTGGAGACCGAGGCTACGAAGGCGGTGGCCGGGGCCGGGGCCCCCTGGTAGACGTCCGGAGTCCAGAGGTGGAAGGGCACCAGGGCCAGCTTGAATCCCACGGCCACGAAGAGGAGCCCGAGGCCGGCGGCGGCCAGTAGCGACCCCCGGGCCGGTCCGCCCAGGAGCTCGGCCAGGACGGCCAGGTCCAGGCGCCCGGAGACGGCGTAGACCAGGGCCACGCCGAAGAGGAGGAAGGCCGAGGAGGCGCCGGCCAGGATCAGGTATTTGATCCCCGCCTCCAGGGCCCGATCCCGGTGTCGGGTGTAGGCGACGAGCCCGTAGAGCGAGACGCTCAGGATCTCCAGACCCAGGAAGAGGGAGGCGAAGTGGACGCTCCCGGCCAGGACCGCCGCCCCCAGGGTTCCCATCAGGAGCAGGGCGTAGAGCTCCTCCGGGGGCTGCGGGACGGAACGGCTACCGCCGCTCTCCGCACCCTGGTTCCCCACTGTGGAGCCCGGTTGCGAGCCGTTCGATGCGTCCTCTCCGGCGGGAATTCCTCCAGAGACCCGCCCGTCCCGGAAGTAACTCCGGGCCAGCAGCGCGCAGACCAGCCCGGCGGCGCAGAGGATCAGGGTGAAGAGGTGGTGGAGCCCGTCGGTCCGGAGAAGCATGGTGACCTCCACCGCACCCCGGGCCCGGGCGAGGGGAACCAGGCCACCGGCCGCCACGAAGCCCAGGGCGGCGATCCCGGCCGCCACGCCGTGGCTGCGGCGCCAGGCCACTGAGAGGAGCACCAGCACTGCGGCCCCGGCCAGCACCATCAAAGGGATGAGGGCGACCAGCTCCGTTCCCGTCATGGCCAGAGCTCTCCCGGCAACGCCGCGTGCACCGCGGTCTCGGCTGCGGCCAGCCCCTCTCGCGCCGTCTCCAGGACCGGCTGGGGATAGAGCCCGAGCCAGACCAGGGCCAGGGTCATGACGGCGAAGACCGCGATCTCCCGGGCTCCCAGGTCCGGGAAGGAGATCTCGTCCGGGATCTCCAGGGGTCCGTGGAAGGCCCTCTGGACGATCCACAGCGAGTAGACGGTGGCCACCACCAGGCCTGTGGCGGCGATCGCCGTCCAGGTCGGGGTCACCCGGAAGGCTCCGACCAGGACCAGGATCTCGGCCACGAAGTTCCCCAGGCCCGGGAGCCCCAGGGAGGCCATGGCGAAGATCGTGGCCGCGGCCCCCATCCGGGGGGCCCGCTTCCAGAGGCCGCCCAGCTTGTCCAGGTCCCGGGTGTGGAGGCGCTCCTGGACGGCCCCGACCAGGATGAACAGGGCCCCGGTGGAGAGGCCGTGGCAGATCATCTGGAGAACGGCGCCCTGGAGGGCCAAGCGGTTCCAGGCGAAGATCCCCACCAGGACGAAGCCCAGGTGGGCCACGCTGGTGTACGCGACGAGGCGCTTGAGATCGGTCTGGGCGAAGGCCAGGGCCCCGCCGTAGAGGATCCCCACCGCCCCGAGGATCAGGGCCACCGGAGCCAGCTCCCGGGCCGCCGTGGGGAACAGCGGTACCCCGAACCGGAGGAGACCGTAGGCTCCGGTCTTCAACAGCAGCCCGGCCAGGACCACGCTCCCGGCGGTGGGGGCCTCGGTGTGGGCGTCGGGGAGCCAGGTGTGGAAGGGGACGGCCGGGAGCTTCACCGCGAAGGCGACGAAGAAGCCCAGGAAGAGCCACCGGGCCAGGCCCGCCTCCAGGTCGGTGCCCAGGAGGGCGTCGTAGGCGAAGGTCAGCTCCCCGGTCGCTCCCCGGTGGGCCAGGGCCAGCCCCAGGATCGAGACCAGCATCAGGAGCCCGGAGGCCTGGGTGAAGAGGAAGAACTTGATGGCGGCGTAGATCCGCCGCTCGTGGCCCCAGATGCCGATCAGGAAGTACATGGGGACCAGCATCAGCTCCCAGAAGAAGTAGAAGAGGACCAGGTCCAGGGCCAGGAAGACCCCGAGGATCCCGGCCAGGATCCAGAGGAGGTTGAAGTGGAAGAACCCGACCCGCTCCCGGATCTCGGTCCAGGAGGCGGCCACCGAGAGGATCCCCAGCCCCAGGGTGAGGACGATCAGCAACAGGCTCAGCCCGTCCACCCCGAGACGGAACCCGATCCCCAGCTCCGGGATCCAGGAGAGGTCCACCCGGACGAGCCAGGAGCCCTCTGCCGGGCTTCGGGTCCAGAGGCTCGCCGCCAGGACCAGATCCAGCCCCAGGGCGCCCAGGGAGATCCATCGGGCGGCCAGGGGACTCCGTCGGGCCGCGATCCAGGCCGCGGCGCCTCCGGCCAGGGGCAGGACCAGGAGGAGGACCAGGATCATCCCAGGACCTCCATCAGCTCGATGAGGCCCAGGATCAGGATCCCGCCCACGGCCAGGGCGGCGGCGTACCAGCGGAGGTTCCCGGTCTGGGTCTCCCGGGAGCCCCGGTGACCGGATACCACGAGGGCCGCGATCCCCCGGTAGATCCAGTCCACCAGGTCCCGGCGGTTCCAGCGGGCGAAGGCCAGGAAGGGGCTCACGATCAGGCCGTCGTAGAGGGCGTCGAAGTCCCAGCCCTTCTTCCAGAACCGGGCCAGCCATCCTCCGATCAGGTCCCGGACCGAGCGGCCGGCCCGGGCGAACCAGAGCCAGGCCACGAGAATCCCCAGGAGCGACACCGCCCCGGTCACCGCCTGGAGGAGCAGCTCCGTGGCGTGGGAGCCGTGGGCCTCGGCGGCCGGGAGGGTCGGCTCCAGCAGGCCGCTGAACAGGTGGACCCCGCCCAGGGTGGCGGGGATCTCCACGAAGCCCCCGACCAGGGAGAGGATCCCCAGGACGGCCAGGGGAATCCCGATGGCCGGGCCGGGCCGGTGGGTCGCCGGCTCTTTCACGTCGCCGAGGAAGACCAGGAACACCACCCGGAAGATGTAGAGGGCGGTGACGAAGGCCCCCAGGAGCCCGGCCCCCCAGAGCCAGAGGCTCCCGTGCTCCCCGGCGAAGGCGTGCCAGAGGATCAGGTCCTTGCTGTAGAACCCGGCGGTGACCAGGGGCACCCCGGCCAGGGCCGCGGAGGCGGCCAGGAAGGTCCAGAAGGTCAGGGGCAGCTCCCGGCGCAGCCCCCCCATCTTGGTGATGTCGTGCTCGTGATGCTGGGCCAGGATCACCGCCCCGGCCCCGAGGAACAGCAGGGCCTTGAAGAAGGCGTGGGTCATCAGGTGGAAGATCCCCGCCGCCCAGGCCCCGACCCCCAGCCCCAGGAACATGTAGCCGATCTGGCTGATGGTGGAGTAGGCCAGGACCCGCTTGATGTCGTCCTGGGCCAGGGCGGAGAAAGCGGCCAGGAGCAAGGTCGCCGCCCCCACCACCGCCACCGCGAAGAGCACCGGCGGCGCCAGCTCGAAGAGGGGATGGGTCCGGGCCACCAGGTAGACCCCGGCCGTGACCATGGTCGCCGCGTGGATCAGGGCCGAGACCGGGGTCGGGCCGGCCATGGCGTCTGGGAGCCAGGTCTGGAGCGGGAGCTGGGCCGACTTGCCCACGGCCCCGCCGAGGATCAGGGCGGCGGCGGCGAGGGCCACGGTGGATCCCACCTCCCACTGCGCTCCTGCCCGCTCCAGCAGGGTCTGGATCTCCAGGGTGCCGAGGCGGGTGAAGAGCAGAAACAGCCCCAGGGCCAGGGCCACGTCCCCGATCCGGGTGACCACGAAGGCCTTCCGGGCCGCCCGGCCGTTGGCCGGGTCTTCGTACCAGAATCCGATCAGGAGATAGGAGCAGAGCCCGACCCCCTCCCAGCCCAGGTAGAGGAGCAGCAGGTCGCCCCCCAGGACCAGCAGGAGCATCATCCCGACGAAGAGGTTCAGGTAGGCGAAGAAGCGGCTGTACCCCTCCTCGCCGGCCATGTACTCGGTGGAGTAGAGGTGAATCAGGAAGCCCACGCCGGTGACCACCAGGGTCATCACCAGAGACAAGGGATCCAGGTGGAGGGCGATCTCCGGCTCCAGACCGCCGACCGACCACCATTGCCACAAGGTCTGGACGAAGCTCTCCCCGGCCGGGGGCGAGGTAAGGAACCGGGCCGCGATCCCGAGGGAGAGCAGCGCCGAGAGGCCCACGCTCCCGGTGCCGATCCAGGCCACGGCCCGGTCCGAGAGGCGCCGTCCGATCAGCCCCAGGACCAGGAATCCGGCCAGGGGCAGGACGGGGACGAGCCAGAGGAGGTCGAGCACCGCGACTACCCCCGGAGCTCCGAGGCGGCGTCGGCGTCCAGGGTCCGGAAGCGCCGGTGGAACTGGAGGACCAGGGCCAGCCCGACGGAGACCTCCGCCGCGGCCATGGTCAGGATCAGGAGGAAGAAGACCTGGCCATCGGCCTGGCCCCACCGGGCCCCGGCGGCGACCACGGCCAGCCCGGCGGCGTTCAGCATGATCTCGATGGAGATCAGCATGAAGAGGAGATTCCGCCGGACCAGGAGGCCCACCAGCCCCAGGGAGAAGAGGATCCCCGCCAGGATCAGGACGTGGGCCAGGGGGATGGGGATCACTCGTTCCGCCTCCCCAGGTGGTAGGCGCCGACGAGGCCGGCCAGGAGGAGGATCGAGGCCAGCTCCACCGCCAGGAGATAGGGGCCCAGCAGTGTCGCCCCCACCTCCCGGGGCTCCACCACCAGGTCTCCCGGGAGCATCGTCGGGTCTCCCCACAGGAGGAACAGGAGCTCGGCCAGGAGCAGGACGGCCAGGATCGAGGGCCCCACGAAGATCCGGGGAGGCATCCACTCCCACTCCCGGTCGGCGGCCTCCGGGCCCTGGTTCAGGAGCATGACCACGAACACGAAGAGCACCATGATCGCCCCGGCGTAGACGATGACCTCCAGGGCGGCCACGAAGGGAGCCCCCAGGAGGAAGAAGATCAGGGCCACGGCGAAGAGCGACACCACGAAGTAGAGGAGGGCGTGGACGGCGTTCTTCCCAGTGATCACCAGCAGGGTGCTGGCGACGGCGACGGCGGCGGCCAGGTAGAAGAGCGGGGTCACGGCATCAGGCTCCAGATGTCCACCGGCTCCTCCTCGCCTTCGGCCTCTCCCTTGTCCTTGCCCCCGATGGCCAGGCCGGCGTGGCGGTAGAAGTTGTAGTCGGGGTACTTGCCGGGACCGTCGATCAGCAGGTCCTCCTTCTCGTAGACCAGGCTCTGGCGCTCGTACTCCCCCATCTCGAAGTCCGGGGTGAGCTGGATGGCGTAGGTCGGGCAGGCCTCCTCGCAGAAGCCGCAGTAGATGCAGCGGGAGAAGTTGATCCGGAAAAAGTCCGGGTAGCGCCGACCGTGGTCGTCCTCCGTGGCCTGCAGCGAGATGCAGTCCACCGGGCAGACCACGGCGCAGAGGTAGCAGGCCACGCAGCGTTCCTCCCCGTCCGGGTCCCGGGCCAGGATGATCCGCCCCCGGTACCGGGCCGGCAGATCCGGCTTCTCGTCCGGGTACTGGACGGTGGCCCGCTTGGAGAAGGTGTGGCGGAGGACCCGCCAGAGCGTGCGGAGCAAAGAGATCATGAGTAGTCCAGGATCATGTCGCCAGAATCACTCCTCCCGTGACCACGAGATTGACGAGGGAGAGCGGCAGCAGGATCTTCCAGGCCCAGGCCATGAGCTGGTCGTACCGGGGCCGGGGCAGGCTGGCCCGCAGCAGCACGAAGAAGACCAGGAAGACCAGGGTCTTCAGCAGGAACCAGGCCACCGGCGGCAGGAAGGCGGGCCCGTGCCAGCCTCCGAAGAACAGCACCGTCAGGAGCGCCGAGACCAGAGTCATCGCCATGTACTCGCCGACGAAGAACATCCCGAACTTCATCCCCGAGTACTCGGTGTGGTACCCGGCCACCAGCTCGCTCTCCGCCTCCGGCAGGTCGAAGGGGAGCCGGTGAGTCTCGGCCAGGCCCGCGATCAGGAAGACCACGAATCCCACTGGCTGGAGGACCACGAACCAGAGCCCTTCCTGGGCCAACACGATCTGTCGGAGGTCGAAGCTCCCGGCCAGCATGACCACGCCCATGAGCGACAGGCCCATGAAGACCTCGTAGGAGAGCATCTGGGCCGCCGAGCGCAAGCCTCCCAGCAGGGAGTATTTGCTCGCCGAAGCCCAGCCGGCGAGGACCACGCTGTAGGCCCCCAGGGACGACATGGCCAGGAAGAAGAGGAGCCCCACGTTGAGATCCACGACCCCGATGGTCGGAGCGATGGGCACGACGGCGAAGGTGAGGAGCACGGTGACCACGATGACGGCCGGAGCCAGGACGAAGACCGGCTTGTCGGCGAACGGCGGGATCCAGTCCTCCTTGGTGAAGATCTTGATCATGTCCGCCAGGGGCTGGAGCAACCCGAACGGACCGGTCCGGTTCGGGCCGTAGCGCTCCTGCCAGAGGGCCAGGAGGCGGCGCTCCATCCAGATCAGCCCCGCGGCCAGCGTCAGGGGACCGAAGAGCATCACCGCGATGCTGACCCAGATCTGGAGGGTGGGACTCATCGGTCCTCCTCCCAGGCGTCGCCCTCCGCTCCCGGCTTTCTCCTTCGGATCCGTCCCTTGCGGGGGAGGGGGCCTTGCAGTCCGTCGGAGAGTCCGAACGGAACCCCGACCCCTCCGGCGGCCAGATCGTCTCGGAGTCGGAGGGAGCTCCGGACCGTTCGGCCGTCCTCGAGGATCAGCTCGGCCGGGGCTCCCTCCCCTAGACCCAGACGGGAGGCGGTCTCGGGGTGGAGGGCCAGATAGGGCTCCGGAGCCAGCTCCGAGACGCCCCGGGCCAGCGACGAGAGCTCCTCGGAGCCGAAAACATGGTGGAGGGGAACGAGACGGAGGCGCCGGTCTTCCCCGGGAGAGCGGTCGCCCGGGGGGCTCTTGCTCCGACCGGGATCGCCGTTCCCGCTCTCCGAGATCTCCGTGAAGTAGCGGGGCTCCCGTTCCCTCGGCGGTTCCAGCAGCCGGACCCCGGCGTCGCCTCCCCGGAGGGGGCCGGCGATCTCCTCCTGGAACCGGTTCAGGGCCTGGACCGAGTTCCACCGGGGGGCCCAGTAATTCGACAGCAGCGCCGCCGGGGGCTGGCCGTCGTAGCCCTCCATGGAGTCCGCCAGAGGGGAGTCGGGATCGGTGTCGGGCTTCGGCTCGTGGACGCTCCGGTGAGCCCGCATGGCGGTCCGGCCGCTGTACCGGTGCGGTTGCCGGGGGATCCGGGCGCCGTCGACGCGGTAATCCTCCGCCGGCGCCGCGTCGGGGATCCCGGCCAGGCTCGGGATCTCCTCCCCGATCGCCGCCACCACGTCGTCG
The DNA here is from genome assembly GCA_033722255.1 of Thermoanaerobaculia bacterium. GTDB lineage: Bacteria > Acidobacteriota > Thermoanaerobaculia > Multivoradales > JAIOJS01 > JAWVZJ01. The sequence goes on from JAWVZJ010000076.1 coordinate 8,808, forward strand.
AGAGTGACCCAATCCGGGGCCTTCTCCGGATCCCGGGCCCGCATGGCTTCCACCAGCCAGCGCCAGCCCTCCCGGACCGGCTCCCCGGGCTCGAAGACCTGGTAGAAGCGCTGGGCCCGGCCCTCGTTGTTCACGAGGGTCCCGGAGCCCTCGGCGAAGGTGGCCGCCGGCAGGATCAGATCGGCGAGGGCCCCGGTGTCGTGGGCCAGATGGTCGAGCACGTTCACCTCGTCCAGACTCTCCAGGGCGGTGCGGACCGCCCCCGCCGGGGCCCGGCGGAACAGGTCGTTCTCCAGGATCACCAGGGTGTCCACCCGGCCGGCCACCGCTGCCTCCAGGGCCTCGCCCAGGGGAGCGCCGCCCAGGAGTGCCAGCCCGGGGGTATTGCACTCCGGGACGGTGAGGACG
>JAWVZJ010000077.1:0-9173 GCA_033722255.1 Thermoanaerobaculia bacterium
CTGGCTCTCCACCTGCTGCAGAAAGTCCATGGCCACGCCGATGACGATCAGCAGCGAGGTACCGCCGAAGTAGAACTCGATCCCCAGGCCCTGAGTGACGAAGGCCGGCATGTACTGGTCCAGGGTGGGACCGATCCCCGGGATCCCCTCCAGCTTGATCCCCGCCAGCATGAACTCCGGCAGGATCGAGACCGCCGCCAGGTAGAGGGAACCCACCAGGGTGATCCGGGTCAGCACGTTGTCGATGTACTCCGAGGTCCTCTTCCCCGATCGGATCCCGGGGATGAAGCCGCCGTACTTGCGCATGTTGTCGGCCAGATCCACCGGGTTGAAGATGATCGAGACGTAGAAGTAGCAGAAGAAGATGATCGACACCAGATAGAGGAGGTAGTAGATCGGCTGCCCCCAGCTGATGTAGTCGGCGATCCCCCGCGCCAGCCGGGATTCCGGCCAGAAGGAGGCCAGGGTCGTGGGGACCATGACCACGGAGCTGGCGAAGATCACCGGAATGACGCCCCCGGTGTTCACCCGGAGGGGGAGGTAGGTGCTCTGGCCTCCGTAGACCTTCCGACCCATGACCCTCTTGGCGTACTGGACCGGGATTCTCCGCTGCGCCCTCTCCATGTAGACGATGAAGGCGACGACGGCGAGCATGAACACCACCAGCACGACCACGGTCAGGAGGCTGAGGGTTCCGGTCTCCATCTTCTGGAAGGTGTTGGTGATCGCTCCCGGGAGGCCGACCACGATCCCGGCGAAGATGATCAGGGAGATTCCGTTTCCGATCCCCCGCTCCGTGATCTGCTCCCCCAGCCACATGACGAAGACACAACCGGTGGTCAGGGTGAGCATGGTCATGAGCTTGAATCCCCAGCCCGGATTGACCACCAGCTCCGCCCCGCCGGGGGTCGTCGTCCGCTCCAGGAACACGGCGATCCCCATGGACTGGATGGCGGAGATCGCCACCGTGCCGTAGCGGGTGTACTGAGTGATCTTCCGCCGTCCCAGCTCCCCCTCCTTGGAGAGCTTCTCCAAATACGGGGACACCACCGTCAGGAGCTGGAGGATGATCGACGCCGTGATGTACGGCATGATCCCCAGGGCGAAGATCGCCACCCGGGAGAGGCTACCCCCGGTGAAGGTGTTCACGAAGCCGAGGAAGGTCCCCTCGGTCGCCTTCATGAACTCCAGAAGGGCCTCGGTGTCGACGCCCGGCGTGGGGATGAAACACCCCACCCGGTACACCGCCAGCATCAGGAAGGTGAAGATCAACCGTTTCCGGAGATCCGGAACGTTGAAGATATTGCGGAAGCTCTCGATCACGCCGGATACTCCTCGCAGCTGCCACCGGCGGCCTCGATCTTCTCCCGGGCCGACCGGCTGAACTTGTGGGCGGTGACGGTCAGGGCCGTGTCGAGCTCTCCGTCACCGAGGATCTTCACCGGCATGCCCTCCCGGCACAGACCGGCGGAAACCAGGGTCTCGGGGTTGACCTCCCCCTGGAGACCCTGCAGATCTCCCACGTTGACGATGGCGTACTCCGTTCGGAACTTCCGATTGCTGAATCCCCGCTTCGGGACCCGGCGAATCAGGGGCATCTGCCCCCCTTCGAAGCCCGGGCGACGACTGTACCCGGAACGGGATCTTTGACCCTTGTGACCTCGGCCGGCGGTCGTGCCGAATCCGGAGCCGTTTCCACGGCCCACCCGCTTCTTCTTGTGCGTGCTCCCCTCGGCGGGGGCGATGTCGTGCAATTTCATGATCTCAATCCTCGAGAATCCTGACCAGATGCGGAATCTTTTCCACCATACCCCGGACGGCCTGGGTGTCCGGGCGTTCCACGACGTGACGGATCCGTCGCAGGCCGAGACTCCGCAAGACGTCCCGCTGGTGCGGAGAACAACCGATCGGACTCTTGACCTGCTGGATCCGGAGGGTTTCTCTGCTCTTCTTCTTTGCTGACACGTCGTGCTCTCCTCAGGATGGATTCAGGCCTCGGCGACCTCTTTCTTCGCCTCGCTGTCGGTGGCCTCCTCGGCCTCGGTCTCGCTCTCCTCGTCGGCCTCGGGGGACTCCTCCTCCGCCTCTTCTTCCGACTCCGAGGCCGCCTTCTCCTCGGCCCCATCGGTTTCTTCGGCCTCGTCGACCTCCTCGGCCGCGCTCTCGGCCTTCTCGGCCTCTTCGACCTCCTCGGCGATCGCCTCCAGCTCCTCTTCCTCCAGCGCCTCCCGGGCGGCCCGCTCATCCAGTCGGTGCTCGAGGCCGCGCATTCTCAAGACCTCTTCCTCGGAGCGGAGTCGGTCCAATCCCTCGAACGTCGCCTTCAGCACGTTGTGGGGGTTCTTGGTACCGATCGTCTTGGTCAGGATGTCCTGGATCCCGGCGCACTCCATCACCGCTCGTACGGCCCCACCGGCGATCACGCCGGTTCCCGGCGAGGCGGGTTTCAGGAGCACCTGTCCGGCGCCGAACTCGCCCAGGACCTCGTGGGGGAGGGTACTCCCCTCCATGGGAACCCTCATCATGCTCTTCTTGGCGCTGTCGATTCCCTTCCGGATCGCCAGCGGGACCTCCCGGCCCTTCCCGGCGCCGAACCCGACCTGGCCGGTCCCGTCACCGACGACGACCAGGGCCGAGAACGAGAAGTTTTTCCCGCCCTTCACCACCTTGGTCACCCGATTGATGTCGACGACCTGCTCGAAGAATTCCCGCTCTTTGTCGAAGTTCCGCCGGTTCACCGGTCTGCTCCTTGCCTCATTTGCTCGCTACCTCGTGTCACTCTCTCGTGTCGCTCTCTCGTCTCCCGGATCAGAATTCGAGACCCTCTTCCCGGGCCCCCTCGGCCAGCTCCTTGATCTTGCCGTGGTAGACGTATCCGCCCCGGTCGAAGACCACCTGCTCGATTCCCTTGTCCCTGGCCCGCTCGGCCACGGTCCGGCCCACGAGCCGGGCAGCGGCCTTGTTGCCGGTTCCTTCCAGCTCCTCCTTCAACGACGGCTCCAGGGAGCTGGCGAAGGCCAGGGTCTCGTTCTTCCGGTCGTCGATGACCTGGGCGTAGATGTACCGACGGCTCTTGAACACCGACAGCCGCGGTCGCTCGCCCTTGCCCACGACCTTCCCCCGGATTCTCCGGTGGGCCCGGCCCCGGCGGAACCTCTTGCGCTTGGCTTTCTTCCGTTGATCGCTCATTCTTCGACTCCCTTACGCCATCCCGGCGCCGGCGGCACCGGCGGCACCGGCCTTGCCCACCTTCAGGTGGAGCTGCTCGTCCTTGTAGCGGATCCCCTTCCCCTTGTAGGGGTCCGGGGGACGGAGCGAGCGGAGCTCGGCGGCCACCTGGCCCACCTGCTGACGATCGGCTCCGGTCACCGTGATCTCGGTGTTCTTCTCCACCGCGATCTCGATCCCTTCCGGGATCGGAAACACGACGGGATGGGAGAACCCGAGGGCCAGATGGAGCTCTCCGCCCTTGATCTCTCCCCTGTAACCGACACCCTCGATCTCCAATTCCTTCTCGAAGCCCTTTTCCACGCCCTCGACGGCGTTGGCCAGGAGGGATCGGATCAGTCCGTGCTTGGATCTCAGGTCCCGGCTGTCGTCGGCCCGGCGCACCAGAACCTCTCCGTCCTCGATCACCACCTCGATCCCCTCCGGGATCGCCTGGCTCACCTCGCCCTTCGACCCCTTCGCGGTGAAGGTGTCTCCGTCGAGCTTCACCTCCACGGCCGAGGAGACGGAAATCGGTTGCAGTCCTACTCTCGACATTGCGTCCTCCCTACCAGATCTCGCAGAGAACCTCGCCGCCGACCCGCTTCTCCCGGGCCTCCCGGTCGGTGAGGATTCCATGGGATGTGGAGATGATTCCGGTACCCAGACCGTTGAGGACGGGCTCGATCTCCGCGGCTCCGCGATAGACCCGACGGCCCGGCTTCGAGACCCGCTGCATCCTCCGGATCACCGGGGATCCGTCGCGGGTGTACCGGAGGAAGATCCTCAAGGTATCCGAGGGCTCGGATTCCAGCACCTGGAAGTCCTCGATGTAGCCCTCCTGCTTCAGGAGGGCGGAGATCTCCGCCCTGATCTTGGACGCCGGCACGTCCAGACGGTCGTGCTTGGCCATGTGGGCGTTGCGGATCCGGGTCAGAAGATCCGCGATGGGGTCGGTCATCGACATGAAATACGTCTCCTCGTGCTTGCAGCGGCATGCGGGCCTCGAGACGAGACCCGCCGCCGGGCCGGCGTCACCAGCTCGACTTGGTCACCCCGGGCAGGTATCCCTGGAGGGCCATCTCCCGGAAACAGATCCGACAGAGCCCGAACTTCCGCATGTAACCCCGGGGGCGACCGCAGACCTGACATCGGTTGCGGTGCCGCGTCGAGAACTTCGGCTCTTTCTTGCTCTTGGCGATCTGGGCCTTCGTTGCCACTGTTTCTCCCTTCGTCTTCCTTCTCTCGTCTTGCGTTCGCTCGATTCGCGATTCGGTCGTCCCTCGGAAATCCGTCAGCTTCGGAACGGCATTCCGAGCTCCCGGAGCAGGAACAGCGCCTGCTCGTCGTTCTCGGCCGTGGTGACGATGGTGACGTTCATTCCCTTGTTGAAGTTCACCTTGTCGTAGTCCACCTCCGGGAAGATCAGGTGGTCCTCGATCCCCAGGGTGTAGCTCCCCCGGCCGTCGAAGCTCCTGGGTGAGATCCCTCGGAAATCCCGGACCCGGGGGAGGGCCACCGAGATCAGGCGGTCCAGGAATTCCCACATCCTCTGATCCCGGAGGGTCACTCGACAGCCGATCGGCATCCCCTCCCGGATCTTGAAGGCGGCGATCGAGCGCTTGGCCCGGGTCACCGCCGGGCGCTGCCCGGCCAGCGCCGCCATCTCCTCCAAAGCCTCGTCCAGGACCTTGATGTTCCTGGAGGCCTCTCCGAGACCCATGTTGAGGGAGATCTTCTCCAGCTTCGGCACGCCCATCCGGTTCTCGATCCCGAACTCCTTCATCAGCTTGGGCACCACCTCCTCGCGGTACCGCTCCTTGAGTCGGGGCACATACCCGTTGTCGCTCTTCGCCATCGTCTCCTCCTCAGCTCAGGGTCGCACCACAGTTCTTGCAGTACCGGACCCCCGTGCCGTCCTCCAGGCGCTTCCGCCCCAGCCGGGAAGGCTCTCCGCATTCCGGACAGACAACCATCAGATTGTCGGTCTGGATCGGGGCCTCCTTCTCCAGGATCCCCCCCTGGACCTGTTGCTGGGGGTTCGGACGGGTGTGGTGCTTCCTGAAGTTCACCCCTTCGACGATCGCCCGGCTTTCCCGGGGAAAGACCCTGAGAACCCGGCCCTCGTATCCCTTGGCCGCTCCGGCGATCACCTTGACGGTGTCACCCTTCTTGACGTGTACCTTGTGCATTTCGCCTCGTTCCTCTGTCGTCGTGGCTCCTGAAACCCCCTCAGAGCACCTCCGGAGCCAGCGAGATGATCCGCATGAAACGTCGATCCCGGAGCTCCCGGGCCACCGGACCGAAGACCCGGGTCCCGATCGGCTCCTTGGCCTCGTCGATGAGCACGGCCGAGTTCGTATCGAATCGGATGTAGCTGCCGTCGTTCCGACGCTGGGAATGGACCGTCCTCACGATCACGGCCTGGACCACCTCGCCCTTCTTGACCGTCCCGTCCGGAGTGGCCTCCTTCACGGAACAGGTGATCACGTCACCCACCCCCGCGTACTGACCCGTCGATCCGCCGAGCACGGCGATGCAGGCGACCTTCCTGGCACCGGAGTTGTCGGCGATGTCCAGAACCGACCCCGACTGGATCATGAGATCACCTCCGCTCGACGGACGACCTCGCTGACTCGCCACCGCTTGGTCTTGGAGAGAGGCCGACAGGACGTGATCCGCACCTGGTCCCCGACCTTGCAGTCGTTGGCCTCGTCGTGGGCGTGATACTTCTTCCTGCGACGGATGTAGCGCTGGTAGAGGGGATGCATGATGGTCCGCTCGACCTCCACCACCACCGTCTTGTTCATCTTGTCGCTCACTACCCGACCCTGGAGGATCTGGCGCTGCTTCGTTTCCGTCTGCTCGCTCATCGGCTCGTTTCCTCGGCTCCACCGGCCATTCGCTTCTCGTTCTGCACCGTCAGCACCCGGGCCAGGTCGCGCTTCAGCTCTCGGAGCCTGGCCGGAGATTCCAGCTGCCCCGTCGCCTTGTGGAGACGCAGGGTGAAGAGTTGATCGGAGAGCTCCCGCTCCTTCTCCCGGAGCTCCTCCATCGTGTGCTCACGCAGCTCATTGGCCGTCATCTTCAGGTCCTCAGCTCAGCCCGCCGTCACGGGTCACGAAACGGGTCTTGATCGGGAGCTTGTGGGACGCCAGACGCATGGCCTCCTGGGCCACCTCCGTCTCGATCCCCTCCAGCTCGTACAGAATGCGCCCGGGCTTGACCACGGCGACCCAACCCTCCGGGTTGCCTTTGCCCTTCCCCATCCGGGTCTCGAGAGGCTTCTTGGTGAACGGCTTGTCCGGAAAGATCCGGATCCAGACCTTCCCCCCACGCTTCACGTGGCGTGTGATGGCGATCCGGGCCGCCTCGATCTGGCGATTGGTGATCCAGCCCGGCTCCAGAGCCTGGAGTCCGTACTCCCCGAAGGCGACGGTCGTACCCCCCTTGGAGCCGCCCTTCATACGCCCTCGGTGCTCCTTCCGGAACTTGACCTTCTTTGGCATCCGCATGGTTTTTTCTCCTCGTCCCCTTCTTCGGCTCCGCCCGATCGGGGCGGCGAGCCGGGGGGCTCACACTTTTCTTACGTCGGTCTCCGACTCTTCTTCTTGAGCAGGTCTCCCTTGTAGATCCAGACCTTGACTCCGATGGTTCCGTAGGTGGTCCGGGCCTCGGCGAACCCGTAGTCGATGTCCGCCTTCAGGGTGTGGAGCGGCAGCCGGCCGTCCTGGTACCACTCGGTCCGGGCGATCTCCCGCCCCATGAGCCGGCCCGCCACCATGATCTTCACGCCCTTGGCCCCGAACCGGAACGCGGACTCCATGGCTCGCTTCATGGCCCGCCGGAAGGAGACTCGGCGGAGGAGCTGGTGGGCGATGTTCTCGGCCACGAGCTGGGAGTCGAGCTCCGGACGCTGGATCTCCTGGATGTTGATGTGGACCGGTCGGCCGATCTTCTCCATCAGCTCGTCCCGGAGGCGATCCACCTCGGCCCCCTTACGCCCGATGATGATGCCGGGACGGGAGGTGTAGATGGTCACCCGGAGCCGCTCGGCGGCCCGCTCGATGTCGACCTCCGAGACGCCGGCATGGGAGAGCTGATCCTTCAGACCCCGGCGGAGCTCGATGTCCTCGCCCAGAGTCTCGGCGTAGTCCTGGTCCGCGTACCAGCGGGAGTGCCAGGTCCGGTTGTATCCGAGTCGAAATCCGTAGGGATGTGTCTTCTGACCCATCAGCTCTCTCCTTCTCCTTCTTCACCCTTGCGCGTATCCAGCTTCAGGGTCACGTGGCTCTGCCGCTTCAGGATCCGGGTCGCCCGCCCCATGGCCCGGGGACGGAATCGCTTCAGTGACGGCCCCTGATCGACGAAGATCTCCTTCACGTAGAGACGATCCACGTCGATGGGCTCGTCCCGGTTCTCCGCGTTGGCCACGGCGGACCGGAGGAGCTTCTCCAGATCCCGGGCCGCCCGCTTCTGGGTGTGGTAGAGGACGTTCGCGGCGTCCTGGACGTCCTTGCCCCGGATCAGGTCCGCCACGAGCCGCACCTTCTGGGGCGACTGCTGGAGATAGCGTAGCTTTGCCTTAACTTCCATGACCTCGTCCTCTTACCTGCGCAACCCGGCCAGCTTCTCCCGACGGCGGGTATGGCTCCGGAAGGTCCGGGTCATGGCGAACTCGCCGAGCTTGTGTCCCACCATGTTCTCGCTGATGTAGACGGGGATGAACTTCATCCCGTTGTGCACGGCGAGGGTGTGACCGACCATCTCCGGGGTGATGGTGGACCGGCGGGACCAGGTCTTCAGGACCCTCTTCTGGTTCGTCTGGTTCATCTCCCGGATCTTCTCCAGGAGATGATCGTCGACGAAGAACCCCTTCTTCAGTGAACGTGCCATCGGTGTCTCGCCTCTCTCTCTATTTCTTCTTCTTCCGCTTCCGGGAACGGACGATCATCTTCTGCGTCCGCTTGTTCCGTCGGGTCTTGTAGCCCTTGGTGGGCTTCCCCCAGGGGGTCGTGGGATGCCGTCCTCCGGAGGAGCGTCCCTCGCCGCCCCCCATGGGGTGATCCACCGGATTCATGGTCACGCCCCGGTTGTGAGGGCGCCGACCGAGATACCGCTTCCGTCCCGCCTTGCCCAGGGACACGTTCTCGTGGTCCACGTTCCCGACCTGGCCGATGGTGGCGTAGCAGTCGACGTGGACCCTGCGGACCTCGCCGGAGGGAAGGCGGAGTTGTGCGTGCTTGCCCTCCTTGGCCACCACCTGCGCTCCCGAGCCGGCCGCGCGGACCATCTGTCCGCCCTTCCCGATTCTGAGCTCCACGTTGTGGACCACGGTACCCAGCGGGATCCTCTCCAGCGGCAGAGCGTTTCCGAGGTCGACCGGGGCATCCGGGCCGGCCACCACCCTCTCTCCGACCGCCAGACCCTTGGGCCAGAGGATGTACCGCTTCTCCCCGTCGGCGTAGTGGAGGAGAGCGATGCGAGCCGAGCGGTTCGGGTCGTACTCGATCTCGGCGACCTTGGCCGGAATGCCGTGCTTGTCGCGCTTGAAATCGATGATCCTGTACCGGCGCTTGTGGCCTCCACCTCGGTAGCGGACCGTGGTTCGGCCCTTGTTGTTACGGGCCCCGGACCCGGATTTCCCCTCGGTCAGGGATTTTTCCGGTTTCGACCGCGTGATCTCCTCGAAATCGGGATAGGTCTTCTCCCGACTCGCCGGGTTCGTCGGTTTCGGTTTCTTGATAGCCATGGTCTCTCGAACGCTCCGTTCGCTGGATTCGCGTCGTCGTCTCTCGTGATCTCTCCGACGCCTCTAGACGCCTTCGAAGAAGTCGATCGGCTTGGAGTCGTCGGTCAGCCGGACGTAGGCCTTCTTCCAATCCGAGGTCCGCCCCACGTACTGACCCTGTCGTCGAATCTTGCCGTGCATGCGGAGAACCCGAACGTCGGCCACCTTGGCGCCC
>JAWVZJ010000078.1:0-9168 GCA_033722255.1 Thermoanaerobaculia bacterium
CCGGGGACGGATTCGGAGACGTGTGTCTTGGAGCTCAGACAAGGAACCCATCCTCCCCAGCGGCGCGAAGAGCCGTCTCGCCCCCGAGCTTCTCGCGACGCAGTCCTCCGTTCCTTCCGCGGCGACTCTGCAGAGCGTGCCCCCTCTCACTGCCGCCTCTCCGGTCCGACGAGCTCAGTTTCCACCGGGCAGGCCGCCCCGGGTCATCTCCATCGGATCCAGCACCTCGTCGAGCTCCTCCCGGGGCAGGACCTTCCTCTCCAGGGCCACCTCCCGGACGGTCCGCCCCGAGGAGTAAGCCTCCTTCGCCACTGCCGCCGCCTCGTCGTACCCGATCTTCGGCGCCAGGGCCGTACACATGGCCAGGGATCGCTCCACCATCTCCTCCGCCCGCTCCTCGTTGGCCTCGATCCCGTCCACACACTTCTCGGCCAGGATCCGGCTGGCCCCGGCCAGGATCTCGATCGATTCGAGGAGATCGTAGGCGATCACCGGCATCATGACGTTGAGCTCGAAGTTTCCGGACAGGCCTCCGAGGCTGATGGTGGCGTCGTTGCCGACCACCTGAGCCGCGACCATCAACACCGACTCGGGGATCACCGGATTGACCTTGCCGGGCATGATCGAGCTTCCCGGCTGCAGGCTCGGGAGCTCGATCTCTCCGATACCGCACCGGGGACCGGAGGACAGCCAGCGGAGATCGTTCGCGACCTTGGTCAGGGATACGGCGATCGTCTTCAAGACCCCGGAGACCTCGACGCAGGCATCCTTCGCAGCCAGGGCCTCGAACTTGTTCGGGGCCGGCTCGAAAACCTGCCCGGTCCGCTTCGCCAGGCGCTCCACGACCCGGTCCGCGAAGCCCGGGGGAGCGTTGAGACCCGTCCCCGTGGCGGTCCCGCCGAGGGCGAGCTGCCGGAGGCGCGGCTTCGCGGCCTCCAGCCTCTCGAGCCCGTTCCGGACCTGCTGGGCGTAACCGGAGAACTCCTGACCGAGGCGGATCGGGACCGCGTCCTGGAGATGGGTCCGGCCGATCTTGACCACGGAATCCAGCTCCTCGGCCTTGGACTCCAGGGAGACGGCCAGAGTCTCCAGGCTCGGCTCCAGAGCCTCCACGATCGCCTCGTGGGCCGACAGGTGGATCGCCGTGGGAACGGTGTCGTTCGACGACTGGCTGGCGTTCACGTGGTCGTTGGGATGGACCGGCTTCTTGCTACCGATCTCCCCTCCCAGGATCTCGATGGCCCGGTTGGCGATGACCTCGTTGACGTTCATGTTCGTCGACGTTCCGGAGCCGGTCTGGAAGATGTCCAGGGGGAAGTTCCCTTCGAGCTTCCCCTCGATCACCTCCTCCGCCGCCCGACGGATCGCCTCCGCCTTCTCTGGATCCACGATCCCGAGATCGGCGTTCACCGCCGCCGCCTCGCTCTTGATCATGGCCATGGCGGCCAGAAAACGACGGGGGAATCGCAGATCGCTGACGGGGAAGTTCCGCCGGGCCCGCTCTGTCTGGGCCCCGTAATAGCGGTCCGCCGGCACCTCCACCGGCCCCAGGCTGTCGTGTTCCGTTCGCGTCTCGGTCATGGTTCCCTCCTCGGGTCGATGCTCCCGGGGGATCGGATCGAGCTTCATCTTGTCACGGCCGGAGGTCTCCCCTCCCTCCGGGCTTTTTCGAAGACAGACAGGAGCTCTGGCAGCCGGGCATGCTCAGCCCGAACGCCCGAGCGGAAGAGCAGAACCGGAGAATCGCTCGATGGTCCAGGCCTGTCCGTCCGCGATCGAGAAAGCGACCGGAGAGGTCCACTCCGGACCGTTCTCAGATGAGCTCCCCGCGCCCGTTCTGTTCCCCGGGGGGAGCTACACGACCCCCGACGGATGCCCGATGGGTGGTCCATGCCAAGAGTCCCAGACCGAGGAACCCGAGGATCAGGCCCCGGTTCCAGGATTCGGGAGCGTACCGGAGCTCGACTCGGTGGCGACCCGCGGGGATCAGGGCCCCCAGAAACGCGCCGTCGACCCGGATCGGGGTCTCGGGCTCTCCGTCGACGAAGAGCTGCCAGCCGGGGATCGCCGGCTGGCTCGAGATGAGGGCGGAGAGGCCCTCGCTCACGACTCGGGCCTCGATCCCGCCTCTCGGATCGATCCGGAGGTCCAGTACCCGTCCCCCGGGATTGGGATAGGTCCCCGGAGCGGGAAGCCCCGGGCCGGAGAGACCCGCCCAGACGACCAGGTCCCTTCCCTCCAGGACCGCCTGGAGACTCTCGTCGTGCCTCTCGAAGACCTCCACCTCGGACGGGAAGAAGAGGCGGGGCCGGGCCCCGGGGTTCTCGTAGACCACCGCGTCGTAGCCGCTGTAGACACGTTCGACCCCGGTTCGCTCTCCCATGTAGGGATGATCAAAGAGATAGCGGACGCCCAGGAAGTCCAGCGTAGAGCTCGAGAGATCCAAAATCCGGGACCATCCCGCCTCCGGGAGCTCTCCCAGGGCACGACTGAACTCCCGATACGGCTCGAAGGTCATCGGATCGTAGGCCCGGACCTCCTCGAAACCGAAGAAGGAGGCCGAATGGGGGAACAACGCGGCGTCCCGGCCGCTCACCCGCCACCCCCGGGCCCTCTCCCGGACCCAGCGTACGGCCTCGGTCTCGGGATAGAAGCTGATCGAGGTGGAGACCGGGACCCAGCGTCCCAGGAGAAAGACCTGCGGCAGGAGGACCCCCGCCACCAGGACCCCCGGCGCCAGCCGCCGGAGGCCGAACCGGACCGAGCCGAGAAGGACGACGCCCCCGATCGTCAGTACCGCTCCTGCGAGAACCAGGGCCACGGACCGGAGTCGGTCCGCCGGAGTCGGCGCCACCGCCCAGGCGATCCCGAGACCCAGGATGAACAGACCGCCGGCGACGGTCCCCCACCGCCGACGTCTCGCCGCCGCGGCGGCCTCGACGCCGACACCGGCCCCGGCACAGGCCACGACCACCCACCAGAGGGACAGCCTCTTGGTCAAGGTCGTCCCCAGGAGAGGAAGCGAGCCGACGACGCCCGAGAGGAGGGGAACTCCCGCAGCGACCAGGAGACCGAAGAGACCCACGGTCGTCCACCAGAGGAGAAGCCGCCGGCGCTCCTCCGCGACGACACCCAGGGGAAGGAGCAGGAGAGCCCCGAACCCCAGGGCTCCGCCTCCCATCTCCGTCGGGCCCTCCACCCCGCTCCAGGTCCCACGGAGAAAGTCCCCCAGGGCGGCCATGCAGACGGCCGGGACGAGCCGATGGGCCGTCTCCGGCAGCGACACCTCGTGAATCGGGGGGACCGCCTGCCGCCGGGACCACTCCGCCGACACCTGGAGATTCTCCAGGAAGGGAAGCAGGACCGGGGCGGAGAGGAGAACGGCCAGTACTGCCGCCGCGGCACCCCAGGCCATCGTCCGGGGAGACGAGCTCCGCCTCCAGAAGGGGACCGAAAGGAGAAGGGCCAGGAGGAGGCCGTGGAGGAGGGTCTCGGGGTGACCGGCAGTCACCCCCAGCGCCCCCAGGCAGCCCAGGATCGCGGCCCGCCCCGGGCCCGGCTCCCGGATCAGCCGGATCTGGGCCCAGACCAGCCAGGGAACCAGGGCGGCCACGGTGGCGATCGGCGAGGTCCTCCAGAGCTCGAGGAACCCGGATCCCACGAAGAGGGTCGCCCCGACCAGGGCGCCGAGCTCTCCGCTATCTAGCCGCCTTCCCCCGCCTCGGACCTCGGCCGCCGAGATCCCGTCCGGAGGCGCCAGAAACCGCACCAGGAGGAACATCCCCCAGGCTCCCAGCAGGAGCTTGGCCGCCTGGACGTAGGTGGTGGCCCGGGGCGGGGGGAGGATCCGGGCCACGAGCTCCAGAGGGAAGAGCACCGCCGACTGTCCGTTGGCGAGCAGCGCAGCGCCACCGCCCTGGGCCGGATTGAAGAGGAGGTCTCTACGGGCCGCTCGTCGCCACGGCTCGAACTGGCTCAGGCTGTCGAAGAGCTGAAGGTTCTCCGGAGAGGATCCGGCCTCGAAAGCGGCGTTGAGAGTCGGATTCGCCCAGGGTGCCACTCCGCTCAGGGAGACGGTAGAGGCCAGGGTCTTTCCGGGGAGGAAGCCTCCGGCGGTGAAGGTCAGAGGGAGAAGGCTCACCAGGACCAGGGCCAAGGGCGAGACCGGGACCCAGCGCCGGACGATCCATCCCAGGGCTCCGGCCGTGGCCAGATACGCCGCGACCAGGAGGAGGAGCCCCACGACGCGTCAGGCCGGGCGTCCGTACGACCGGGGACATCGGAGCCTCACTGGAGGTAACCCACCGCCTTGAGCTGGTCCATGGCCTCCTGACCGGCCTTCGCCGCCTCCTCCCGCGATCCTTCGTGTAGGCGTCGCCACTGGACGAGGCGACGGCCCAGCCTCCTCAGGATCTCGCGATGCTCTTCGCTGACGTCCTTCAGCTCCAGGGGATCCGAAGTCAGGTCGAAGAGGCGGGGCGGTCCACCACCGATCCCCCGGACCAGCTTGTAGCGACCGTCCCGGACGCTTCGCTGCCAGGCCTGCCAGGCGAAGGTGTATCGCTCGTCCGGAGCGAGGCCTTCTCCGTGGATCGCGTCCACGAGACTCCGACCCTCGAGCTCTTCCCCCCGCCCCCGGACTCCCAGAAGCTCGAGGACCGTGGGCACCAGATCGAGGTTCTGGACGACCCCGTCGACCCTCCGTCCTCCTTCCACTCCCGGGACCCGGATCACCAGGGGGGTCCGGAGGATGGCGTCGGAGAGGGTCCGGCAGTGGCCCATGTGTCCCCGCTCCATCAGCTCCTCCCCGTGGTCTCCGACGATGAGGACGATCGTCCGGTCCCAGACCCCCCGGGATTTCAGCTCCTCGACGAGGACGCTCCACCACCGGTCCATGTATCGGATCGAGTCGTCGTAGAGATCCACCAGGTGCTGGATGTCCCTCTCCTCCACCTCGGGTTCCCGCTTCTCCTTGTACAGGGCCGCCTCGATCGGGTTGGGGTCGCCGGCCTCGATGTAGTCCAAACCCTCGTAGGGGCCGGAAAACCGGGGCTCGGCGTCCGCCGGCAAGGCGTAGAGGGAATGGGGATCCATGTAGTGGAGGTAGAGGAAGAAAGGCTCCGTCAGGTCCTCCAAGCGGTCCAGGGCCGCCCGGGTGACACAGGAAGCGGATCTCCAGTGACAGTCCTCGTGGAAGGTGTCGAAGCCCCGACCGAAGCCGGCGGTGGGATTGTGCTTGGAGGGGGTCGCCCGGACGATCGGGCTCGCCGAGACGGCCGCCGTGGAATACCCCTCGTCCCGGAGAAGGTCGGCCAGGGAAGGGACCTCCGGGGGGATCCCCTGGGAACGGTCCTCTCGGCCCAGGAAGACCTGGGGGTAGCGGGAGGTCAGGAGACTGTTCACCGAGGGAAAGGTGCAGGCGGCCTGGCTGAACGCGCTCTCGAAGAGGACCGCCTCCGTCTCCGCGAATCGGTCCAGCCAGGGACTCGTCTCCCTCTCGTACCCGTAGGCGCTCAAATGATCGGCACGTAGGGTGTCGGCCATGAGGAGAACGACGTTCCACCGGGGAGCCCGGACCGACTCTCCGACCCGGGATCCGGCGCCGGCACCGAGAAGGAGCCCCGCTCCACAGACGAAGAGCACCGCCAGGGCGGGGCGGACCTCTCGGGTCGGACTCGGCTTCGTATGATTCCCGTTCGTCTGATTCACGGTTTCAGGGTCTCCCGTCGGAGGGGTCATTCTATTCGAGGGAGTGGGAGCTCGGGAATCGTCCGTTTCCGGGATCCTTCTCTGTCGAGGGCTCGACCGCCTGGAAGCCGGGACAGGCGACCACCGGAATCCGGGGATAGCGGGGAAACCGGTCGTCCCGGTCGCCGAGACGGCAACGGACGAAGACGCTCCGACGGGACCGGACCACGATCACCCTCCGACAGCGGGCGCACAATCCCGCCGGCCGGGGAAGCTCCTCCTCCCAGCCCGGAAAACGGCCGCCACCGGGATCTCGGAAAGGCCCCGAGCTCACGGGAGGGGATCCTCCCCCAGCCTCGCACTCCGGCCCGCCGTGTCCCTCCCCGGACGAGACGTCCGGGGCGAAGCTGGGTACGCCGGTGTCGGACCGTGGGGCGCCACCATCGGGGCAAGGCTATCCGAATCCTCTGGATCGCGGGGACCCGACACCGCAAAAAAGTGGGAGGGGAGCCGTCGATACGGCTCCCCTCGGGGACGTCGCCGGCACCGCCGGCAACGAGAGGTAGGATTGTCGGGCTAGAACGAAGCCGGATGCCCGGCTCCGTACGGGGGTTTCCGGCGCACTCCCGCGGACGCGGCGAGGGGGAAACCCGGTGAGAGGGTCGTCGGCCGACCCTTCATCCCTTTCTACGGACGCCGGGGCCCGTTTGTTTAGGCCAATCGTTGCCGTCGTTCCGGGTCACTCGTAGCGGAGCGCGTCGGCCATCTCCACCCTGAGCACCTTCCACACCGGGGGCAGGGTGGCCAGGACCGATACCAGGAGGGCAAAGCCGACGATCGCCGCCAGGTCCAGCAGCTCGATCCGGAAGGGCACGGCGCTGATGAAATAGATCTCCGCCACCTCCGGCGCGAACCGGATGATCTCGAACCGGGTCATCACCCAGGAGATCGTGGCTCCCAGTGCCACTCCGACCCCGGTTCCGACGGAGCCCAGGGCGCCGCCGTAGAGGACGAAGGCGGCCGCCAGACGCCGTCGACCCAGGCCCAGGGAGGTCAACACCCCCACCTCCCGCAAACGCTCCCGGACCAGGACCATGAGGGTGGAGGCGACGTTGAAGGTGGAAACCACCACGATGAGGCCCAGGAGGAAGAAGAGGCTCCGCTGCTGCAGACGGAGAGCGGAGAAGAGCTCCGAGTTCAGGCTCTTCCAGTCCGTCACCAGGTATTCCGAACCCAGGATCTCCTGGGCTCGAAGGGCCAGAGCCGGGGCCTCGCCGGGATCATCCAGGGAGACCTCGAAGAGAGTCGACGCCCCCTCCTCCCCGGAGAGGTCCCGTACGATCTCCTGGGCCAGGATCGCCCAGCGGCGATCGAACTCCGCGAAGCCGGAGCGGAACGTGTCCTCAACCTCCAGGGTCCGGAACCGGAACCGGGGCCTCCCTTCCACGAAGCCCAGGGCCGTCAGCCGGAGCCGGTCCCCCGCTCCCACCTCCAGCTCCCGGGCCAGGTCCCGTCCGAGAACGACCCCTGCCACCCCGTCGGATCCCGGACGGAGCTCCGGAGAGGGCCCGGCCAGGGAATCCGGTCCCCTCGGGATCCCACGGAGAGTCACCGCCTCACCCTCGCGGCCCCCGGGCGTGGACAGCGTTCCCTGGCCGTACGCCACCCCCCGGACCCGGGTGACGCCCTGGAGCTCCGCCAGCCGTTCGGACACCCGGTTCGACTCCCCGCTGTCTCCGGGCCGAATCGGGTAGACCAGGACAGCTGCGTTGCCGCCCACGAGCTTCTCCTCCAGCTCGTGCCGGTAACCGCTCATCAGAGCCATGGCCACCACCAGTGCGGCCACCCCCAGGGTCACGGAGGCCAGGGAGGCGAAGGCCGTTCGGTGCAACAGGCGAGTCCGCCGACCCGTCAAGTACCGGACAGCCAGGACGACCGGAAGAGGCCAACGCCAGAGGGAAGAATCCGCCATCGAGTCATTATCCCGGATGGCTCTCGAAGCATCCAGCGCGGTTTCCGGACCGGCGTCGCCGACGGCCGTTTGCGAGGCCGCTCGCAGGCCGGGCTATGCCCAGGGCTTCTCGAAAACGCCGCAGGATCGACGAGCTCGGCTATCATGGAGCCCCATGCATGCGAGACGAACCTTCGAATTCGGGAAGATCTCCTGCATCCTGGTGTGCCTGGGGATCCTCCTGGCCGGACCCCTCGCCGCCTACACGGTCCATCTCCGCGACGGCACCACGATCCAGGCCCGAGAGAGATATCGGGTGGAGGGGAATCAGGCCATCATCACCCTCCCCAACGGCACCGAGACGTCGCTCCCCCTCTCCGAGATCGACGTGGAGAGGACCGAGGAAGCCAACGTCGTCGATTACGGAGACGCCGTCGTCCTGGAGGACGAGGGACAGGCCCGGGAGCGCCAGCGCCGGGCGGAACCGGAGGAGACCCGGGAACCGAGCCTGACCGAGCTCGCCCAGCGAGCCCGAGCCCGCCGAGCCGCCGAGGAAACGGAGGGGCCCGACGAGGCGGCCCCGGCCCCGGATCAGCAGAGACTTCCCCGGACCCCGGCCGGCAACGTGGATCTCCTGCGGACCGACCGGACCCCGTTGCCGTCGGTCGAGGTCGGGACTCTCATCTCCCAGATCCTCCGGAACCAGGGAATCGAGGGGGTCTCGATCTACCGGGGCACCCGGCCGGGACGGATCCTGCTGGAGTTCACGACGAACTCGGAGGCTTCGGTCTTCCGGGCCATCGAGGCCAGTGCCCGGGCGCTGGCGGAGGTGGAGCGACAGAGGCCGGGCGCCGTCGACGCCTTCGAGCTGTTCATGGCCACCGATCGTCGACATCGGGCCGGCCAGTTCCTCATGACCCCCGAGCGGGCCCAGGAGCTCCTGACGGACCAGATCCAGGTTCCCGGTTTCTTCCTGAAATACGTGCAGTTCTGATCGTCCGATCCGGAGCCCTTCGGCGGGCGCTGCAATGGGCTGGAATGGACAGGGCCGGGGATCGACGCCCCAGATCTGGCATGCTCCTTGCGATTTCATCACTCCGATGAGCGAAAACGACATGGAGTCGACCCTCGGAGTGTTCCTCGATCGGGCATTCGACGAGCTCGGGATCGAGGGACAGCGTCGCTATCTCCTCGAATCTCCCCACCTGGAGGTCAAGGTGGAGCTCCCCATCCGGTGTGCCGACGGGAGTCTCCGAGTCTACCGGGGCTTTCGGGTACAGCACGACCGCTCCCGGGGCCCGTTCAAGGGAGGGCTCCGATACCACCCCGACGTGACCCAGGCCCACTTCCTGGGCCTGGCCCAGCTCATGACCTGGAAGACGGCGGTGGCGGATCTTCCCTTCGGTGGCGGAAAGGGGGGAATCAACTGCGACCCCAAGGAGCTCTCCCGGGAAGATCTGGAGACCCTGACCAAACGTTACACCGCCCGGATGGAACATCTGCTGGGGCCCGACCTGGATGTGCCGGCC
>JAWVZJ010000079.1:0-9082 GCA_033722255.1 Thermoanaerobaculia bacterium
TCCGGATGGGCCGGCTCGTACACCTGCTGCGCCGGGTTGAAGTTCAAGGGCACCAGGATCTTCCCCGGCTCCAGGACCTCCAGGGACTCGATCTCGGGCGGGAGATTCTCCTGCCGATAGGAGAGCTCGGCCGCGGACAGGGCCGGCGTCTCCTCGCCCCGGGAGGTCGCGTCGAGGCGCCACTGGACGAACCGGGCCGGGGGGAGATCCTCCAGGCCCAGCTCCCGACCGCTCCTCCCCTCGGTCCAGGGAGACCAGGTGGCGTCGGGCTCGGAGCTCATTCCCGCCCGGAAGGAGAGCTCGACCCGGGTCCCCCGGGGCCCCTCCCCCATCCACCGGAAGGTGCCGAACCGGGCCAGCTCCTCCGCGTCGAGAACCGGGCTGGTGTAGGTTCCCTTCCGCTCCCGCTCCTCCGTGAGGCGATAGAAGGCCGCCGCGTTGGTGGTCGCGAATCCGGGATGGGGCTCGTCCGGAACCACGGCCACGATCTGACGTTCGTCCACGTCGCTCTGGAGCACGAGCTCGTCGTCGGACAGCCGATACAGCTTGCCCTCGAGGCCGGTTCCGATCCAGAGCCCGTGCCGGTGCCAGAGCAGACCGAACACTGTGGCGTCTTCCAGGCGAGCTCTGGTCTCCACCCGACCCGACGGAGCGATCCGGAGAATCTGCGATCGAGGCCCCTCGAATCCCGGCGGTCGAGAGCCCACCGTACGGGCGGAAGGCGTGGTCTCGACCTCCACATCCGCTCCCTCCTCGTCGTCCTCTTCGTCGCTCTTCCCGCTCCCAGCGCCGGAGGAGGGCACAGGGAGCTTGCTCGCCTCCGAGGCGACAACCGCCGCCCAGACCTCGCCCTCCCCTCCCCGGGCCAGATCCACCACCTCCGGAGCCACTGCATCGTGCAGGGTGGTCACAGTTTCCTCGGCGTCGATGCGGACGATCAGACCCTCGCCCGCCGTACCGGCGACGATCTCGCCGGATCCGTTCACGGCCAGGCTCCGTACGTGAGTATCGTCGCTGTCCCAGACGACTCGGGCCTCACCGTCTCGTTCCACCCGGAACAGCTTGCCCTGGGTTCCCGTCGCCACCAGGAGGTCGTCCCCCACCCCCTGCAGGTCCCAGACATAGAGCTCTCCCGGGGAGAAGAAGACCTCCGCCTCTCCGTCCCGATAGCGGTAAACGTGACCCTCCGGGGAGCTCCCGGCCCAGACCGTACCCTCCGGATCCACCCACAGGGTGAAGATCTCCGGCTCGTCGGCGGCGAACAGCTCTTCGAGGCCACCGTCCGATCGAAGCAGGAAGACCTTGCCGTCGTTGCCCGTGCCCAGGACCCAGCCCTCGGGATGGACGGCGGCGGACAGCAGAAACGGCTCCGTCAGGGAGGTGACACGCTCGGCCCTCGGCGCCAGGCGGAGCGTACCGATCTCGTCCACGCTCATCCCCTCCAGGGTTCCCCGGAGAAAGGCCTCCTGGCTCTGGAGGCGGAAGATCTCGACCCCGCTCGCCCACGCAACCGATCCTCCGAGTACCAGGGCGGCGATCAGCATCAGCCACGAGCGGGCCGCGAACCCTTCATCCCTCTCCGTCATCACCATCTCCACTCCCCGATCTGCTCGTAGAGGCCTCCGGGGCCTCGCTGTCTCCAGCCGACTCTACCGAGGTCTCTTCCTCCGCCTCGTCCTCCTCCTCCGTCGATCCCGCATCCTCCGCCGACACCGGGATCCTTCGCTTCACCACCAGATCGATCCGGACCGATCCCTGGATCGGGAAGTCCAGCCACTCCGACCGCTCCTGGGCCACGGTCAAAGCCAGGGGCGTCGCGCTCTTCGACGCCGCCGCCGCCCACACCGCCTGGATCGACCCGGGGAGCCGCGGAAGGATCTCCCCGGCCACCGCCAGCCCCCGATCCCGGTGGACTCCGAGGGCCACGAGCTCGCGGCGGGAATGGAAGCCCTGGAGCATCTCCAGGGCCTGCCCGAAGCGGACCGGGCTGACCCGCTCGATCCTCCCCCGGAGCGCGTCCATGCTCACCCCGTCCCCCACCAGGAGGTGGTAGGGACCGGCGGGGAGGTCCGCCGGAATCGTCAGCGACAGCTCGTGGCGCACCGGCTCCCCCCGGTAGGGGATCAGGTCGAGATGGACGACGACCCTCTCTCCCGGACGGACCTCGGTCCTCTCGGCGTACCCACCGACCAGGACCGCCGTCCGGGGCCGGAGCACGGAATCGAGGCGGACCCGGATCCCCTCCAGCGGGACCTCGGCGAAGCTGTTCTGGAGGAAGAACCGGGACAGGGTGAGCAGGTAGAGGGCCGCCGCGGTCGTGGCGCCGTCGCCGTCGAAGCTCTGGGCCAGGGACAGCTCGCCCCACCGGCCCAGATCGAACTCCGCCTTCAGGTCGAGACCCAGGGCCCCGCCGGCCTGCCAGGCGGCGCTCTGGACTCCCAACATGGAGCTGGCCACCAGCACCGGCGTGATCTCCGGGATCCGGGCCAGCTCCATCCGGAAGCTCGGACCTCCCTCCACCCCGATGAGGAGGGGGATCATGCCCGCATCGGCTCCGATCCTTCCCCGGAGCCCGACTTGACGGTCCTCCTCGAAGGCGCCCACGGTCCGGCCGAAGTTCGCGATCTTGAACGAGCTCAGTTGGTTCGAGAGAACGGTGACGACCTCGGCCTCGGCCATGGGAACGCGAATCTCGCCCAGGCCGAGGAAGGAGTGTCCGTAGGCCAGGATCTGATCGCCGATCCGGTCGGTGACGGTGCCGGTCGCCGCGATCTTCAAGTCTCCGTCCACCAGGACCGCGGCCACGGCGCTCCCGGCCTCGAGCCGGGGAGGACCTTCCCCGGGAAGGGCCTCGCCGGCCAGGGAGACCGGGGCCAGGGCCCGCTGCAAGATCTCCACCTTCCCCGGGTCGAACCCGCTCACCGACCAGACCAGGGAGATGGCGTCGTCGTCCGGGAGCCGTGCCGACAGGTTCTCGAAGGCCTCCAGGAGTCGTTCTTCCGGGTCCTCCCAGTCCGGGATCAGGGTCTCCACCCCCGGAGCGCCGGAGATCCGGGGTCTCGGCGCCGGCTCCGGCGGGTCCGGCAGGCCCCGAGTCATCTGCCGCATGGAGCCGATCGGCGTGATTCCGGCGATGGCCTCCCTGGAGAAGGGCCAGGAGAACGCCACGGCCCCGACGAGCTCGTCCTCGACGAAGACCGGGCTCCCGCTCATTCCGGCCACCACCCCGGTCTCCTCGAGCCCGTGCCCGGAGAGTCGAGCCAGGATGAAGTCCTGGCCCGGGGCGGTGTTGCGCATCACGCCCACGATCTCCACGTCGAAACGATCCAGCTCGGTCCCGGAGAACACGGTGAGCCCGTATCCCCTGTCCCCGGGGCGCAGGGACGGGGAATCCTCGGCCGGAGGGGGTTCCTCCGCTCCCCGGGATGCCGTCCCCGGCGACCCCAGGATCACCGCCCAGACCACCACCAGAATCGGTGCCCGGAGCCATGCCCGGTGCACTCCACCCCGCATCGCCACGATCCTCTTCACCTTCGTAGCACCACTTCCTTCGACATCTTCGTTTCTACGCCCCCACCTCCGGTAGCGAGTCCGGTGAGACGGCACCGGACCGGACGACCTTCCATCCGTCGCCCTCCCGGATCACCATCGTAGAGGGCAGACCTCCGGGGAGCTGCCCGTCGTCCACGATCCAGCCCTCCCAACCCGGAAGGGCGGATTCCAATTCCGCCGGGTCCAGCACGGGTTTCCGCCCGGCCCGGTTCGCGCTCGTGGCCGTCAGGGGCGAGCCCAGCTCGACGAGGAGCTCCCGGAGCCGACGGTGCCCCGGAATCCGAACGGCCAGGGTACCTCTCCCCGCGGCGGCAGCCACCGGTCGGGAGACGGGAACGATGACGCTCAGAGGAGCCGGCCAGACCGCCGCCGCCCCTGCGATCGCCCGGCTCCGGGAGTCGATGCCCAGGAGCTCCAGCTGAGAACGATCCCCGACGACCACGGGCAGGGGTTTGCCCCGTTGGCGCTCCTTCATCCGGTAGATCGCCTCCACGCCGGTTTCATGGTCCGGGAGGGCTCCCAGGCCGTAGCTGGACTCGGTAGGGATCGCCGCCACCCCACCCCCCCGGAGGAACCTCCGGAGCGGATCCACGGGATCTCCGAAACTCCAGCGACGGAGCGTCATTCGGCGCTGCTTCTCTCGATCAGCTCCGAAGCGTGGGATCGCGAGAGATCGGTGATCTTCCGCCCGGCAAGCATCCGGGCCACCTCCTCGATCCGCTCCTCCTCGTCGAGACGATCCACGGAGACGAAGGTCCGCTCGGCGGCCACCTCCTTGCGGATCCGGAAATGCCGATGGGCCTGGGAGGCCACCTGAGGGAGGTGGGTCACGGCCAGGATCTGACCCCCGGACCCCAGCCGCCGGAGCTTCCGGCCCACCGCCGCCGCCTCCTTGCCCCCGACCCCGGCGTCGACCTCGTCGAAGACCAGGGTCGAGGTGGTGGCCGCCCCCTCTCCCCGGATCGCGAGCTGAAGGGCCAGGTAGACCCGGGCCAGCTCTCCCCCCGAGGCGATCTTGGAGAGGGGTCTCGGAGCCTCACCGGGATTCGGAGCGAAGGTGAAGACGACCTGGTCGAAGCCGGCCGGTCCGAACTCGATCGGAGCTCCTTCCCGGACGAGGGGGCTACCCGATCTCCGCCGCACTTCGAGATCGACTCCCAGGCGGGCCTTGGGAAGGGCCAGCTCCTCGAGCTCGCGGTGGACCCGGTCGATGAGCTCGTCGGCCCAGGCCCGCCGGCGTTCGGACAGCGCCTCCGCCTTCTCCTCGTAGTCGCCCAGGGCCGACTCCACCTCTCTCTCCAGCCGCTCCCGTCCCTCCTCGTCCATCTCCAGCTCGTCCAGCTCCGTCGCGATCTCCTCCCGTCGCCGGAGCACCTCCTCGGTGGAGTCCCCGAAGCGGCGGAACAGCCTCTCCAGGGTGGCGAGGCGGCTCTCGACGGCGTCCAGGCGACCCGGGTCCAGCTCCACCTCGCCCAGGCGGCGGCCGATCTCCATGGCGACCTCCTCGAGAGCGATCCGGCACTCCTCGAGGCGCTCACTCCACTCCTCCACCCGGTCGTCCCAGCGGGCGATCCCCTCCAGGGCGTCCTGGCTCCTCCGGATCCTCTCCACGGCGGCCCCGTCCTCCTCGGAGAGCAGCTCCAGGGCCTGTCCCAGCCCCTTGAGAATCGCTTCCCCGTGGCGCAGGAGGTTCCGCTCCCTCCGGAGCTCGATCTCCTCCCCCGCCTCCGGGGCCGCGTCGTCGATCTCCCCGAGCTGGAATCGCAGCAGGTCGATCCGTTCCTGCCGCGCCCTCTCGTCGCCGGTCAACCGCTCCAGCGTCTCCGCCGCCTCCCGGTAGGTAGCGTGGGCCAGGGCCACGCGATCCAGCAGCTCCACCGCTTCCGGCCCGCCGCTCCGGTCCAGCCACTCCCGTTGTCGCTCCGGCTCGTTCAGGCCGAGCTCGACTCTCTGGCCGTGGATCGTCAACAGGAACGGGGACAGGCGGTTCAGGAGCCGGAGGGTGACCGGCTCGTCGTTGAGGAAGACCCGGTTCCGGCCGTCCCGGTTGACCTCCCGACGGACCACGACCTCGGATCCTTCGGCTTGCACCCCCGCGTCCACCAGGATCTCCCGCCAGGCGTCCCCCGCCGGCTCGAAGACTCCGGAGACGGTCAGACTGTCGGCTTCGGTTCGGATCAGCTCTGAAGAGGCCCTGGCCCCGGAGAGAAGCTCCAGGGAGTCCACGACGATCGATTTCCCCGCCCCCGTCTCCCCCGAGAGGACGTTGAATCCCTCACCGAAGGAGACCGAAGCCTCGGCGATCACGGCGAGACTACGGACGTGGAGATCCCGGAGCACGGAACCTGGCGGTCAAGGCCTTCGGAAGAAGGCCCCGAGAGAGCGATCGAGGGAGAGGAGTCGAGGAGCGTCGAGCATCGGGATCACGGACCCGGAGTCTAGCAGCCACGCATGCCCATCACGTTCCTTCGGGCATTCATGAGGATGAAAGCGGGAAGCTGACCAGTCGATGACCCTGGCCCGGTCCTCCAGTTGCGGGAACGGGACCGTCAGGGGACGCCGCAGACGCAAAGATCCCCGGTCTCCTCAGGCCATGGATCCGAGCTTCTCCGGATCGTAAAGCGTCACCCGGTCGCGACCGGACTCCTTGGAGTGGTAGAGGGCCCGGTCCGCGGCCTCGTAGAGGTCGTCGGGGCTGTCGACGGCGCCCTCGAAGGAAGCGACTCCGAAGGAGCAGGTCACCGGGACCTCGAACCCGGCGTACTCCACGGGCTCGGTGCCGATCCTCTCCCGGAGCTTCTCGGCCAGGGTCATCGCCTTGTCCGGCTCGGTCTCGGGACAGAGAACCACGAACTCCTCGCCGCCGACCCGGGCGAAGATCTGCTCGGTACGGATCACCTCCCGCACCCTGTCCGCCACCTGCTTGAGGATGTAGTCCCCGCAGAGATGACCGTAGTTGTCGTTGATGCCCTTGAAGCGGTCGATGTCGAAGAGCAGCAGTGTCAGAGGACGATCGTATCGTTGGGCCCGGGCCACCTCCCGTTCGATCTCTTCCTGGTACTTTCGCTTGTTGAAAATCTCGGTGAGACCGTCCCGCATGACCAGGTTGTAGATGGCCAGATGGTAGGCGTTCTCCACGTCCCGCTCGTGCAGGAACTTGAAATGGACCGCACCCACCTGAAAGCGGTCTCCGCTGTGAAGCACCGACGGCTCGCGGATCGGCTGGTCGTTGATGTAGGTGCCGTTCGTGCTTCCCAGGTCCTCCACCACCACCTCCGATCCCCGGTGATCCAGACGGGCGTGGGTCCGGGAGATGGAGAGGACCTCGGGCATGCTGATCTCCGCCGCCGGAGAGCGTCCGATCTCGATCGAGGAACCCGGTCGAAGTCGGTACCGGGTCCCGAGCATCCGGTTCTCGGGATGGGCGATGAGGATGATGTTTGCCTCGACCTCCGGCTCGGAGCCGGTCCTCTCTCCTCCCGACGCGGCCTCGTGTACCTGGGTCCGGCCCACCCCCTCCCGGAGGCTCGAGATCTCGATGCTGTCGGTGCTGGAATCGCTCACGTCACGAATACCGTCGTACGCACGGTCGGCGGAGCCGAAATGGTCGCCTCGGGAAGATCCTGGTACCAAGACCGCTGGCCCTCGTCAAGAGGTCTAACTGTACCACGTGACGAAAATGGCCAGAACACCTCAGACCGTCCACATCCCCCGCACAAGGCCGATCAGCCCAGGTAGGTCTCCACAAAACGGGAGAGTAGACCATCCACGAGCCGCGTGGGACGGATCGTCCGATCCAGCGCGGACAGCGGGTCGTCCCCCCGGAGATACTCGTCGGCGTACATGAGGAGACGCTCTCTCATGTGGTCCCGGGACATCTCGCAGTGGAACTGGGTTCCGTAGACCGGCGATCCGGGCACCCGGATCACCTGATGGGGGCAGAGGTCCGAGTCGGCGAGGGACAGAAGACCCTCCGGCAGCTCGGTGACGCGATCGTGGTGCCCCAGGTGCACGGGAAACGAGCCCGGATATCCCCGGAAGAGATCGTCTCCGACTCCGTCCGGGCTGAGGGTAATGTCGAAGGTTCCCACCTCCTCCCTCTCGAGGTCGAGCTCCACCGTTCCTCCCAGGGCCCGGGCCAGGAACTGGTGTCCGAAGCAGGAGCCGAAGAAGGGCCGTCGGCGCTCCACCAGCTCCAGCACCAGCTCCAGGAGAGGCGCGGTGAACGGGTAGTCCTGATACGCGGCGTGGGTACCCGCCCCACCCAGGATCACGAGGTCGAACCGGAGGGTCTCCGAGGGGCGTGGCACCGGACCGTCGACGATGTTGACCGAGTCGAGGCGAGAGGGGTCGATCCCGAGGCGCTCGAGGAAACAGAGCCGCTCGTGGATCAGGGCCTTTTCCCGGTCCCGGACCTGGATGAGCAGGACCTGGAGGGTCTCTCGCTCTCCGGAGAAGACCTCGAACGAGCCGGAAGGCCCGAGGGACTCGGCGGGGTCGAATCCGGGATGGGGAGAGACGGGGCGGCCCACGGGGCGGTCAAGAGCCCCGGAGGAACGATCGGATCACATGACCCGCGATCCGAGGGTTCTCCCGGAGACGGCGGGACGAGTAGGCATACCAGTCTCGGCCGTAGGGAACGTAGACCCGCAGTCGGTGCCCCGCTCCCACCAGAACGTCCCGGAGCTCCTCTTCCACGCCCAGCAACATCTGGTATTCGAACTCGTTCCGGGACAGGCCCCGCCTCCGGATCTCCGCCTCGGCGCCACAGAGCAGAAACTCGTCGTGGGTCGCGATTCCCACGTAAATTTCCCGGTCCAGGAGCGCCTGCAGGGCCCGGAGAAAGTTCAGCCGGACGGTCTCGTAGCCCTTCCAGGCCACGCTCCGGGGCTCGATATAGATCCCCTTGCACAGCCGGATGTTGGCTCCCTCTGCCGGGAGCTCCTCGATGTCCCGGAGGGTCCTCCGCATATACGCCTGAAGCACCGTGCCCACGGCACCAAAGCGGGCCTGGAGGCTTCGGTAGATCTCCAGGGTGGCTCTCGTCGTCCGACGGTCCTCCATGTCGATCCGGAGGAAGTTGTCCCTCGCCGCCGCCACCTCGGCCAGCCGTTCCAGGGACCGGTGACAGAGATCCCGATCGATCACCAGGCCGAGCATGGTGGGCTTGACCGACACGTTGGCGTCGAGTCCCTCGGCCTCGATGGTCTCGTAAACCCGCACGTACTCCTCGAGGAAAGCCTCGGCCCGCTCCGGCTCGTCGACCTCTTCTCCGAGAACATCGACGGTGGCCATCATGCCCTTCTCGTTGAGCTCCCGGACCGTGCGCACGGCATCCTCGAGGGTCGTGCCGGCGACGTATCGCCGGGCCACCCGCCAAACGAGAGCCCTGGGCATGAGAGGGAGGGCTCGGACCACGAGCTGATGAAAGACGCTCACCGCGGAGGGATTGTATCCATCCCCGGGAAGCCGTGCGACCTCCCTGAGAAGGGGTCCGACCCGGGGGGACATTCTCTGGTCGGTTTCCCCA
>JAWVZJ010000080.1:0-8955 GCA_033722255.1 Thermoanaerobaculia bacterium
GGAATGCCCTCGACGGCCCGGGACGAGGTCCAGAGCGCTTTCCTCACCGGAGAGATCGAGGTGATCGTGGCCACGATCGCCTTCGGGATGGGCGTCGACAAACCCGACGTCCGGACCGTGGTCCACACGGGACTGCCCGGGAGCCTGGAGGGCTACTACCAGGAGATCGGACGAGCCGGCCGGGACGGCGAGCCGGCCCGGGCCGTCCTCCTCTACTCCTGGGCCGATCGGAAGATGCACGAGTTCTTCCACGAACGGGACTATCCGGGGCCGGAGATCCTGGCCGCGATCCAGGGAGCCCTGGGCGAGGAAGCCCGGCCCGAGCCGGAGGTCCGGGCCCGCAGCGGAGTGCCGGAGGACCTCTTCGACTCGGCCCTGGAGAAGCTCTGGATCCACGGAGGCGCCCGGATCGTCCGCCGGGGCCCGGAGGCCGGTGCCGTGGTCCGGGGGGACGAAAGCTGGAGATCGTCCTACCGGGAGCAGAGGGACCACCGCCTGGATCAGCTCGATCGGATGACCGCCTTCGCCGAGGGCCACGAGTGTCGGATGCTCCACCTGGTGGGCCACTTCGGGGACCGGGAGGACTCGGGACGACCCTGCGGCCGGTGCGACGTCTGCTCGCCGGAGAGCTGCGCCGTCCGCAGCTTCCGGGAGCCGGATCCGGGAGAGATCCGTCTCATCGGCGAGATCCTCCAGATCCTGTCCGAGGAGCGGGCACCGACCACCGGGCAGCTCCATCGCGAGTTCCCGACGGGGCCGGATCGGAGGGACTTCGAGCGTCTTCTCCGGTCCTGCGCCCGGACCGGTCTGATCCGACTGATGGACGACTCCTTCCAGAAGAACGGAGAGACGATCCGGTTCCGCCGGGCCCGGATCACGGTGGAGGGCCGCCGGACCCTCGACGGTCGTGGGGTCCCTCTCCGGGAGGTCTCGATCGACGATCGGCCTCGGGGAGGCCGAAAAGGAAGCGGAGAGAGCCTCCCCCGATCCGGCACCTCGGGCACCGGAGCCGAGACCGGCCCCCGGGCGGATTCGGGGGACGCTCCGGATCCCTGTCCCCGGATCGCGGAGAGGCTCCGGGAGTGGCGCCTGGAGGAGGCCCGCCGCCGGGACCTGCCCGCCTACTGCCTCTTCCCGGACCGGACCCTGGAGGCCCTGGCCAGCCACCGGCCCGGGACCGAGGAGGAGCTCCTGGAGCTCCACGGAATCGGACCGGCCCGGGCCGCCGACCTGGGTCCGGAGATCCTCCGCATCGTGGAGTCGGAGGCGGCCCCGGAGGAGTAGCCCCGGAGGTTTCGCCCCGGGGGATTCGCCTCAGTCCGCCAGGTCCACGTCGCCCAGGACCGTCCAGCCGAGGGGGGAGGGAGTGAAGCTCCGGACCCGGAAGGAGTGTACGTAGACCGCGGCTCCGTACATCACGGGGAGAAAGGGGACCTCCTCGCTCAGAATCTCCAGGATCTCGGAGGTGTCGTCCCGGGCCCCGCTCCGGTACCGATCCAGGGCCGCGTCCATGGCCTCGCTCTCGTACCGAGCCAGGTTGGCACGGCTGGTGACGTTGCCGGGACGGGGAATCCAGCGGGAGGAGAGGATCGCGTCCAGATAAACGGAGGGATCCGTGGTCTCCGCGGCCCAGCCCGAGAGGAAGAGGTCGGCATCCCCCCGGGAGACCCGTCGGAAATAGTCGTCGGGATCCCTCGCGGCCGTGATCTCCAGCTCGATCCCGAGCTCCCGGAACCTCTCCCCCAGAGCCTCCGACACCTCCACCGGCTTCGGGAGATAGGGACGGGGACCCCAGACCCTCATCAGCTCCAGTCGGTCCGGGAGATCCAGCTCGGAGAGGAGCTCCTCGGCCCCCTCGGGATCCGGGTCCAGGTCGTCGTGGGCCCGCTCCATGAACGGGGGCAGGGGACCGGAGGCGACGAAGGCGAAGGAGTTGGCGTAACAGATCTTGGTCAGCTCCCGCCGGTCCACGGCCAGGGCCAGGGCCTTCCGCATCCGGGGATCTCCGAGGACCTCCCGGTCGGTGTTGAAGTAGAGCAGGGTGGTCGAGGCTCCGGGGAGGATGAACTTCCGGACCATGGTCAGCTCGGCTAGATCTTCCCGGCCGAGGACGGAGCAGAGATCGACCTCGCCGGACTGGATCGCCTCCAGGAGGGCCGTGGGTCGCCCGTCCTCGTCCACCGGATAGACCCGGAAGACGATCTCGTCCAGGGGAACCTCGTCCCGGTACCGTTCGTTCCGGGTCAGCCGGATCTCCTCGGCGGTGGAGGTCGGATCGTGGACGAAGGGACCGGTGCCCAGAAGAGCCCCTCCCTTCTCCAGAACCACTGCATACGGCGCCTGGATGAGCTGATGATGGAACCGGGGATTCGGATTGTCCAGGGTGAAGACAACCTCTCCATCCCGGGCCTCGGCCGAGACTCCCTCCGGGAGGGCACCCTCGTAGGAGGCGACCATCCGCTCCGCCGTCAGGGCGGTTCCGTCGGAGAACTCGACTCCGGAACGGACGGAGGCCGCGAAGGCCATCCCGTCCTCCCCGTCCTCGATCCGCTGCAGGGGCGAGGAGAAGAGCTGGGGCCGAGAGGAACGGCCCTCCAGGGGCAGCGAATAGGGGGTCTCGAAGACCTGGAGAAGGACCTGGAGGGCGGCGAACTCCTGGGGATTCCTGGGATCGAGATCGTCGATCTCGTTCACCAGGCCGACGGTGAGAGACTTCTTGTCGCCCATGGATCTTCTCCTTCCCTCTGGGTCAGCTCGTATCCCCGGCCATTATCCCATTTCGGGAATCTGGCCCGGCCGGAACCGGGTTCAGGGGTAGAGACGGCGGGTCGTCCATCCTCCGTCGTCCGTCCGCTCGTAGAAGACCCTCTGGTGGAGACGGAAGAGACCCCGTCGCCAGAACTCGAAGCTCTCGGGGATCACCCGGAAGCCGGACCAGAACTCCGGTCGGGGGACCGACCGTCCCAGGAAGCGGGCTTCGGCCCGGGCCACGTCGGCGACGAGCCGAGCCCGGCTGGGCATGGTCCGGCTCTGGGCGGAGGCCCAGGCTCCGAGCTGGCTTCCCCGGGCACGGCTGGCGAAGTAGGCGTCGGCCTCCTCCTCGCTCACCGGCTCGGCTCGACCCTGGATGACGACCTGTCGGTCGAGCTCCCTCCAGAAGAAGAGGAGGCCGACCCGGGGGTTGACCGCGATCTCCCGCCCCTTCCGGCTCTCGAGGTTCGTGTAGAACACCAGGCCGTCGGCATCCAGGTCCTTGAGCAGCACGACTCGCGAGGAGGGACGGCCTTCGGCGTCCGCGGTCGAGAGGACCATGGCGTTGTACTCGGGGAGGTCCGCCGCCTTTGCCTCCTCCAGGATTCCCGTCAGACGCTCGAAGGGATCGGGGACTGCAGGGCGGGCGGCCATGGCGGCCGCGAGTATAGAACCCACTTCGGAGTCGATCGCGGTCGCTCGGTGGCCGCCGTACGACCGAGATCGGTGCGGACGATCTACGGCCCGGTCCCACAGATCGTTACACTCCTTCGGTGATCCGCTCCCTGATCCCCCTCCGTCTGGCCGGCTTCCTCCTCCTGGCGGCGATCTCCGGGAGCGTCGTGGTCGGCTGCACCGGATCCCGACCTCCGATCCCGGCTTCGGCGATCTCGGAGAGCCGGGTTCCCCTGGTCCTGGTTCCGGGGGTCACGGGGACCGAGCTCCGCACCGTGGAGAGCGGAGAGATCGCGTGGGGATCCGGATGGCGTCTCCTGTTCCCCCGGGACCGGGGCCACGCGGTGGTCCTCTCCCTGCTCGGCGGTCCTCCCCGGGTCGAGGCGGGTGCCGTCCTGGAGGAGCTCACCCTGGGACCGATCCGGAAACCGATCTACGAGCCCCTGAACGATTGGTTCCAGACCCTCGGCTACCGGCCCGGCGACCTCGATCATCCCCGGCCCGGCGACACCTACTTCTCCTTCGCCCACGACTGGCGACGGAGCAACGTGACCTCGGCGGCGATCCTCCGGCGCCGCCTGGAGGAGCTCCGGCGGGCCCGGGACGAGGAGCTCCTCGAAGTGGATCTCCTGTGTCAGAGCAACGGAGCCCACATCTGCCGCTACCTGATGAAGCACGGGGGAAGGCCCCTGGCGGAGGCGGAATCCGGTGACACCGCTCGCCGGACGTTTCGGGTACGGAAGCTGGTTCTGGTCGGCGCCTCCAACGGAGGCAGCCTCCGGATCTTCCGGATGCTTCACCGGGGGAGGCGGTATCTTCCCATGGGACGGCTCTGGTCACCGGAGACGCTCTTTACCTTCGCCTCCTTCTTCCAGGATCTCCCGGCGCCCGGGGAGGACCTCTTCCTGGACCCTTCGGGGAGATCTCTCGATGTCGATCTCTACGATCCGGATTCCTGGATCGAGTATCAATGGTCGCTCTTCGACCCCGAGGTCCGCGAGAAGATCGAGGCTGCAGACCGCCCGGATCTGTTCGGAGACCCGGCCCGGAGGCGAGACGTCCTCCGGCGTCGGCTCCGGGCGGCCTTGCGTTTCCGGGAGCTCCTGGCCGCCGACGTGGAGCTCCCCGGAACCGAGCTCTACATCGTCCAGGGAGCCTATGCCGAGACTCCGGCCCGGGCCGTGTTGATGCCTTCGGACACCGGCTGGCGGACCCTGTTCGGGGAGGACTCCGACGAGTTACCGCTCAGGATCCGACCCCTCCTGGTGGCTCCCGGGGACGGGCACGCCACCCACGAGAGCCAATGGGACCTCTCCCCTTCGGAGCTCTCGGCCGTGGCGGACGATCCGCACCACGTCCGGGCCGGCCATTTCGAAGCGATCCTCCAGCCCTCCACCCTGATGGCGCTCGCGAAGTGGCTCACGGACTGAGCCGCGGAGACGAGCCGTCAACCCGGACTCGCCATTCCCATGGAGAGGGCGTGTCGATCGCAGGGATGTTGGCCCACGGGACAACCCGGCCCGCCAGCACCGCCGGGTCCAAGCCCGCAGTGAGCTCCTGACGAAGAGTCCGACTCCAGAAGGGGGCTCTCAATCCTCGTCCCGGAGCTCCTGGAGCCAGGAGCCCCGATCCTCGAGATCCGGCTCGGGCAGATGATCGAGCATCTCCGTACGGACCTTCTTGCGAAGCTCGACGGCGTCCTTCCACTCGTCCCCGCCGGGTTCGATCTCCGGTCGGATCCGCACCTGCACGTTCCCCGGTCGCGGGAACCAGGAGCCTCCCCGGAGCTTGGAGCGGGTCCCCCGAATCACCACCGGGACCACGGGAGTCCCGGTCCGGGCCGCGACCACGAAGGCCCCCATGCGGAACGGCATCAGTCCCGGCGCCCGCTGCAACGTTCCCTCGGGGAAAAGGACGAGGTGATCTCCCCGTTCCAGCGCCCGAACCGCCTTCTCCGATTCCTCCTCCCCCTTCCCGGGATCGAAGCGCTCCACGAAGACGCAGCCCAGACGGGAGAGGAAGATCCGGGTGAAGGGGTTTTCCAGGAGCTCACCCTTGACGACGTAGGCGGCCCGGGGCGGAAGCGCCGTGGCCAGGACGAAGCCGTCGAGATAGCTGGCGTGATTCGAGGCGATCACCCGGGCCTCGCCGGTCTCCTCGAGCTCCTCTCCGCCCCGGCGGTCGATCGCGGTTCCGGTGAGCACGGCCATGGCCCGGGCCACCGACCGGACGAACCGCCGCCGCAGGGAGCGGGACGGAAGGGCGAAGACGATCAGCCACACGGGAACGGCGACGAGGGCGAAGAGTCCCCAGAACCATCCCGCGTAGGCCAGACCCACCAGGCGTCGCCGGGTCTGGCGGAGCTGGGGTCCGAGACCGGAGAGGGCGAGTCGAGCCACCTGCCACCAGACGGCTCGTCCCCCGGCGTCCAACTTCCCCTTTTCGAAGAGCTCCTTCGCCGCCGACCGCCGGATCTTCCCGCTGGAGGTCTTGGGAACCGTCCGGGGCGGGACGAGAACCACCCGGTCGGGGTCGGTTCCCACCAGATCCATGGTCGTCCCGTCGATCCGCTCCTTCAGCTCCTCCTTCGCCTCCTCGTCCTCGAGTCGGCTCTCGGCCATGACCACCAGGCGCTCGGTGCCCGACTCCTCCTCCGGGACGGCGAAGACGGCCACGCATCCCTCCCGGACGCCGTCCAGCCCCCCCACGGCCTCCTCCACCTCCTGGGGATAGATGTTCCGGCCGGCCCGGATGATCACGTCCTTCACCCGGCCGGTCACGTAGAGCTCTCCCTCGGCCATGTACCCGAGGTCCTCGCTGTCCCGCCAGTCTCCGTCCACCATGAGCCGATCGGTGTCCTCCGGATTCCGGAAGTACCCGGTGGTGGCCGACGGGCCCCGGAACTGGATCCGACCCTCCTCCCGCTCCGGGAGCTCCCGGGTCTCCCGGTCGACGATTCGGACCTCGTGGTGGGGAATCGGGGTACCGCAGGAGACGAACCGCAAGGGGTTCTCGTCCTCCTCTCCCACGGTCTCGGCCCGCCGCTCCTTCTGGAAGGCCTCCCGGCGGATCTCGTCGATCTTCGGCGCCCGGTCCGGGGGAGTGAAGGCGACGGCGAGGGAGTTCTCCGCCAGCCCGTAGACCGGCATCATCGCCTCCGGGGAGAACCCGTAGGGGGCGAGGCGCTCGGTGAAGACCTCCACCGAGCGGGGGGAGACGGGCTCGGCCCCGTTCAGGGCGATCCACCAGGAGGAGAGGTCCAGGTCCTCCAGCTCCCCCTCGTCGATCTTCTTCAGGCAGAGCTCGTAGGCGAAATTCGGGGCCGCCGAGATCGTCCCTTGGTATCGGTGGATCGCCCGGAGCCACCGAACGGGACGGGAGAGGAAGGAGAGGGGAGACATCAGCACCAGGGGCATCCCGAAGTAGAGGCTCCCCATCCAGGCCCCGATGAGCCCCCTGTCGTGGTACAAGGGTAGCCAGGAGACCACGACCTCTTCCGGTCCGAGATCCAGGATCTCACCCATCGACCGGAGATTGGCCAGGAGGTTGGAATGCGTCAGGATCACCCCCTTGGGGCTCCCCGTGGATCCGGAGGTGTACTGGAGGAAGGCGGTGTCGTCGCCGGCGATCTGCACGGGTCGCGCCGCTTCCGGATCGCCCTCCAGGTCCGACGTGACCAGGATCCGCTCCAGGTCGGGGACCTGGGCCTTGACGAGCTTCGTCAGGGTCTGGACCTCTTCGAAGGCCACCAGAAACCGAACCCGGGCGTTCTTCAGGATCCCCGCCTGGCGCT
This sequence comes from Thermoanaerobaculia bacterium, assembly GCA_033722255.1. GTDB lineage: Bacteria > Acidobacteriota > Thermoanaerobaculia > Multivoradales > JAIOJS01 > JAWVZJ01. Next base: position 7,220 of record JAWVZJ010000080.1, read on the forward strand.
TCAGGTGCTCCTCGATCTGGCTCCGGCGCATGGGTGGGTACAGGGGCACCGGCACCCCTCCCGCCAGCAGGATGCCGAAAAAGGCCGCGAAATAGTCGAGCCCGGAGGGGAGCATCAGCCCCACGCTCTGCCCGGGATCGAGTCCCAGCTCCTGGAAAGCGGCGGCGGCGCCCCGGCCCCGATCCAGGAGGTCGCCGTAGCTGAGATCCCGTTCCTCGCCCTCGCCCGGCCCCTCCTCCAGGAAGAGGACGTGGCGCCGGTCGGGATGGTCCTCGGCGTGCCAGGCGAGAACCTCGACGAGGGTCTTCGCATCCTCCGGCTCCCGGGCCTCGCTCCCTCTCTCCTCTCCGGTCCTCACCTCCCGGCGTTCCAGATCGATCTCCCCGGTCCTCGCCCCGGGGGAGGCGGAGCGAACCGCCCGGAGCAGGTCCCGTGGGCTCTCGGCTTCGGTCATCACCCGCTCGGAGAGGGTCACGGAGAAGCGATCCTCCAGGCGTTGGAGGAGCTCGGCCCGACCCAGGGAGTCGATGCCGAGATCGCTTCCCAGGGAGCTGTCCAGCCGGACCTTTCGACCCCGGTCCTTCTCCGGCTCCAGTTCCTCCACCAGGGTGCGGACCTCCTCCAGGAGCTCCTCCGGCTCCATCCGGTCCCGCTCCGTCGGGTCCTGTTCCGTCTGGTCCTGATTTTCGGTCATCCGCGATGCTCCGGGGCCTCCATCTTACTGACAACGAGCAAGATCGGTTCCAGAGTCGTCCCCACCGAGCCGCGGCGGATCGACGAGCGAAGCTCTCGACCGACGAGAGATAGACTCCCGCCGTGACCTCCCCACTTCCGAGACCGTGGAACCGGGCGGCGTGACCTCGGACGATCCATCGGGCCGGCCGGACCGGGCTTCCACACCGGCCCTCCTCTCCTGGGCCCTCTTCGACTGGGCCAACAGCGCCTTCCCCACGGTGATCCAGACCTTCGTCTTCGCGGCGTACTTCACCCGCCGGGTAGCGGAGAACGAGACCGCCGGGAGCGCCGCCTGGGGAACCGCCGTGGGCGTGGCCGGCGGCCTCATCGCCCTCAGCGCTCCCATCCTCGGGGCCATCGCCGATCAGGGGGGTCGCCGGAAGCCCTGGATCGCCGGCTTCACCGGTCTCTGCGTCTTCGCCACGTCCCTCCTCTGGTTCGTACGGCCCGACACGCCGGTGGTCCCGGCCCTGGCCGTCTTCGTGGTGGGGATGGTGGGGTTCGAGCTGGCCAGCGTCTTCTACAACGCCATGCTCCCCGGCCTGGCCGGCTCCGCCATCGGCCGCTGGTCCGGCTGGGCCTGGGGGTTGGGATACGCGGGAGGGCTCGCCTGCCTCCTGATCAGCCTCTTCGCCCTGGTCCGGCCGGAGGGAGCCTGGCTCGGCCTCGACCCGGAGCACTACGAGCACGTCCGGGCCACCTTCCTCCTGGTGGCGGTCTGGTTCTCCCTGTTCTCCCTGCCCCTCCTGATGGTCACCCCGGACCGGAGACGGGGACCCCGGCGCTCGCCGACGGAAGCCGTGAGAAGAGGGATCCGGCAGCTCGCCGGAAGCCTCCGGAGGATCCGGGACTACGGACACATCGTCCGCTTCCTCGCGGCCCGGATGCTCTACATCGACGGTCTGGCCACGATCTTCGCCTTCGGCGGGGTCTACGCCGCGGGCACCTTCGACATGAACGAAGAGCAGGTCCTGGCCTTCGGCATCGCCCTCAACGTCTCC
>JAWVZJ010000081.1:0-8935 GCA_033722255.1 Thermoanaerobaculia bacterium
CCACAGCTCGTCCGCTCCCGGCACCGAGAGCACGACACCGCCCTTCCTGGACGGCGTCAGGGGGAGGGGAGATCCGGTGTAGGGGCTCCGGGGAGGGCTCCGGAGATCCTTCGGATAGTCCCCGGTGGCGTCCGCTTCCCGGGCCAGCTCGATCGCCACCCGGGCCAGCTGGCGGGTCGCCGCCGTGGCCTTGGCCCGCTCGAGGATGTTCGAGAGATCCGGGATCATCGGTGACAGCCGGGCCCAGGGGCCGGGGCGGAGGACACCCTCCTCGACCTCCTCCCGGATCTCGACGAGGGGTCGACCCGCCGCCGCCATCATCGACTCGTAGTAGTCGAGAGCGCCCGCGGTCACCAGGGGATCGAAGGGCCGGAGCATCGTGATCCGGACCGGAGAGGTCTCGGTCCCTCCCAGTCGATCGTCGGGATCCATGTTCCCCAGGAGGACGGCCTCGGCCGCGAAGCCCCGCTTGACCACCTCCTCCACCGAAATCTGCAGCAGAATTTCGTCCAGGATGGAGAGATCCACTCTGTCCGGACCCCGAGCCAGAGCGGATCGGACGAGCTGGAGCTGCTGCCGTTCCAGGGCGAAGCCCACCAGGGCCGTGATCAGAGTCGACTCCCGGTAGTTGGCCTCCACCAGGGATCGGAGTCCCCGAAGCGCCTCCTCGAGCCCCACCGTGTCCCCCCGACGCAGGGCGAGCTCACCCCGAGCCCGGGCCAGCTTCCCGAGGCGGATCAGCTCCAGGAAGTTCGGGAGCTCCATGGCGGCGCCCTGGTCGTAGTCCAGGTTGAATCCGACACGTTCCGCCGCCACGCCCTGGAGGAAGAGACCCCAGGCCGCCTCGTTCTCGGCCACGAGCTCCTCCACCCGGGTCCAATCCTCCCCGCTCCATTTCCCGGCCGGATTCCCCACGGCCAGGATCTCGGAGACGTTCGATCCCTCGGGGACCATTGTCGCCGCCCCGGCCCCGAAGATCAGAGACGCACCGTTCTCGTGGGCGGGCACCCGGGGTGGCGCCAGCTCGGTCAGCCGTTCGGCGCCGAATCTCGCCTCCATCTCCTCCTCGGCCGTACCGAGCCGCACGGCTCCCACCGCGTACAACACTCCCTCGACCCCGGCGATGACCAGAACCGTCAGTCCGAGAATGACCAGTGCCTTCCGCATCGTCGTCTTCATCTCTTTCTCCCTTCGTCTCGTCAAATTTCCGTCCAGAGCTCGTCCTCGTCCACCGGTCCCAGGGGCACGGTCCCTCGAACCGGCCCGGTTTCCCTTCCGGCCCGCGATCGGGTCAGAGTCACCCCATCGATGGAGATCCGCTCCCCGACCGGCGGGCGGGGGGAGCGACCCGGCGCCGCGTGCAGAAGCACCAACAGCAACACCGCGGCCGGCACCGCCACCCGGAACCACCGGCTCTCGACGATCGAATCCGGCCATCCCGGCGACGAAGCGACCGCCCCGGTGGCGGAGAGAATCCGTCGACGGAGGCCTTCCGGCGCCCCCGTGGGCGTGAGTCCGGCGAACAGCTCGCGATCCCGGTCCATCTCTCGATCACGGTCTTGTGTCATCGGTCGTCTCCTCTCGTGCGCATCCATCGTCGGAGGCGCGCGATGCCCAGCCGGTAGCGGCTGGCAGCAGTGAACTTCGGCACCCCGGTCACCTCACCGATCTCGGCGAAGGTCATCCCCTGGAAGCACCGGAGGAGGACCACCTCCCGTTGCTCTCGCGGAAGCCGGGCCAGCCATCGGTTGCACAGCCGGGCCTCGGCCCTGCGCCGGGGATCCGGCGTCGTCGAAGGGACCAATAGCGCATCCTCCAAGGGCGCCTCGGCGGAGCGGCCCTTCGCCCGCTTCACCGCCGCCCGGTGCACCATCTTCAGGAGATAGGATCGGGGCTTCCGGATCGATCGAAGTCGAGCCCCTCGGCGGGCCAGCTCCACGAAGACGTCCTGGACCGCGTCCGCCGCGTCGGCGGCCGAGCCGCAACGCCAGAGGGCCAGGTTATAGAGGTCGTCGGCCAGGAGGTCGTAGATCTCGGCGAGAGCCTCCCGGTTCCCTCCGGCCGCCCTTTCCATCGCGGTCGCCAGGGCACCCTCCGACTCTCGGGAACCGTCCGGCGCCCGGTCCTCGGTCTCCGGGGCGCCCACCAACGACTCGCCGGCCTCGCTCGTCACGCGCATCAACCTACACGAGGGACGAACGGGGGAAAGTTGTCAATCGATCTCCCATTCCCCCGAAACCGCCGAGGATTGCGATCGGCGGGACGAGACCCTCCCCGACCGGAGACTCACCCCGGACGCATCGGGAGGTGAGCCGCCTTCGCATCTCTCGTGCCGAGGAGAGAGGCCGGGCCTGGAGCACGCGTCCTGGTTTCTCCTCACCCCAGGAGAGCTACACCTCGGCCTGGTCGCCCTTCTCCTCCAGCCACTCCCGCCGGTCCGAGGAACGCCCCTTGGCCAGGAGCATGTCCAGGACCTTCTCCGCCTCGCCATTCCCGTCCAGGGTGAGCTGGACGAGACGACGGGTCTCGGGAGCCATCACCGTCTCCCGGAGCTGCAGGGGGTTCATCTCGCCGAGACCCTTGAAGCGCTGGATGTTGATCTTGCCCCGGAGCCCCTCGGCTTCGATCCGCTCCAGGATCCCCCGCTTCTCGTCCTCGTCCAGGGCGTAGAATACCTTTTTTCCCACGTCCACCCGGAAGAGGGGAGGCATCGCCACATGGACGCGGCCGGCCTCTACCAGGGGCCGGAAGTGCCGGAGAAACAGCGCGGAGAGAAGAGTGGCGATGTGGGCCCCATCGGAGTCGGCGTCGGCCAGGATGCAGATCTTCCCGTAGCGGAGCTTCCCCAGGTCGTCGGAGCCGGGGTCGACGCCCAGGGCCACGGCGATGTCGTGGACTTCCTTGGAGCCCAGGACCTGATCCGGGTCCACCTCCCAGGTGTTCATGATCTTGCCCCGGAGCGGCATGATGGCCTGAGTGTCCTTGCTCCGGGCCTGCTTGGCCGAGCCTCCGGCCGAGTCTCCCTCCACCAGGAAGAGCTCGGTCTCGTCCAGGTTCTCGCTGGTGCAGTCGGCGAGCTTTCCCGGCAGCGCAGGGCCGGAGGAGATCTTCTTCCGCTTGACCTTCTTGGCCTTCCGCTTCCGGCGCCGGGCGCTGGCGATGGCCAAGCCGGCGATCTCCTCCCCCAGGGCCGTGTTCTGGTTCAGCCATAGGGCGAAGGCGTCCTTGGTGACCCCGGAGATGAAGCTCGTCGCCGACCGCGAAGAGAGCCGCTCCTTGGTCTGCCCGGAGAACTGGGGGTCGTCCATCCGCAGCGAGAGGACGTGGATGCAGCGGTCCCACACGTCATCCGGGGAGATCCGGAGGCCCCGGGGAAGCAGGTCGTGGAAGGAGCAGAACTCCCGGATCGCCTCTGTGAGCCCGGCCCGGAAGCCGTTCACGTGGGTGCCTCCCCGGTGAGTGGGGATCAGGTTCACGTAGCTCTCCTGGATCGGCTCGATCCCCTCCTCTTGGATCCAGGCCACGGCCCAGTCCACCTCCTCCGCGGTTCCCTTGAAATGACCGACGAAGGGGGCCTCGGGCACCAGCTCGGCCTCCCCGAGCTCGTCCATCAGGTAGTCGGCCAGCCCCTCCTCGTAGTGCCAGGTCCGGTCGTTGTCGGGATTCGCCTCGTCGACGAACCGGATCTCCAGCCCCGGACAGAGGACCGCCTTGGCCCGGAGGGCGTGGTGGAGCTTGGGAACGGAGAACTTCGGGGAGTCGAAGAACTCCGGGTCCGGCCAGAAGTGGACCCGAGTCCCGGTGTTCCGCCGGCCCACGGACTCCACGACCTCCAGGTCCCGGGTCTTGGCTCCGTCCTCGAAGGTCATCCGGTACCGGTTCCCGTTGCGCTTCACCTCGACCTCGAACCGCTTGGAGAGTCCGTTGACCACCGAGATTCCCACGCCGTGGAGCCCCCCCGAGAAACGGTAGTTCTTGGTCGAGAACTTGGCTCCGGCGTGGAGGCGGGTGAGGATCAGCTCCACCCCGGAGATCTCGTGGTCCTGATGGAGGTCCACCGGCATCCCCCGCCCGTCGTCTTCGACGGAGAGGGAGTCGTCCTCGTGGAGGGTCACCACGATCTCGTCGCAGTGGCCGGCGATCGCCTCGTCCACCGAGTTGTCGATCGCCTCCAGAGCCAGATGGTTCGGGCGCTCGGTGAGGGTGTACATCCCCGGCCGGCGCCGGACCGGCTCCAGGCCTTCCAGGACTTCGATCGCTGAAGCGTCGTACTCGGTCGCCATAGGTGGGAGGGTATCGCGGCCCGGGGTGCGGGCCACGACCGACTCTAATCGATGCCCTCTCGATTCGCCCCCCTGCACCGACCTCCTTCCAGACGCGGCCGCCGTTGGCGCTGGATCGTCGGCCCCGGCGGGCGTCCACCCTCAGGGACCGGCACCGGCCGAGCTCGACGGATCGGTGACCGCTTCCCGGGGTGTCCCGGGCTCGTGCGCCCGAGGCTCAGCGGATGCAGACGGCCTTGACCTGCTTGAGGTCCGTGTGGCCCTCGGTGACCTTCCAGACCCCGTCCTGGAGGAGGGTCCGCATCCCCTCCTCGATGGCCAGGTCCCGGATCTTCTCGACCGGCTGGCGCTGGACGATGAGTTGCTGGATCGGATCCGTGGCCACCAGGAGCTCGTGGATCGCCATTCGTCCCCGGTACCCGCTGCCCTGGCAGTGATCACATCCGGGGGCCCGATGGAGAGAATCGACCGAGGAGAGGTCGAGATCCGGCGGCTGCCCTTCGGGCCAGTCCCGAAGGTATGCCTCCCGGAGCTCCTGGATCTCCTCCTTCCCCGGCCGGTACTCCTCCCGGCACTCGGGACAGAGGGTCCGGACCAGGCGCTGGGCCAGGATTCCCAGCAGGGCGTCGGCGAAGTTGAAGGGGTCCAGACCCATGTCCAGGAGCCGGGTCACCGTCTCCGGAGCGGAGTTCGTGTGGAGGGTCGAGAGGACCAGATGACCGGTCAGGGAGGCCTCGATGCCCGTTCCCGCCGTCTCCTCGTCCCGCATCTCGCCGAGCATGATGATGTCCGGGTCGGCCCGGAGGAAGGAGCGCATGGCGGCGGCGAAGTCGAAGCCGATCTTCGGCTTGACCTGGACCTGCCGGAGCCCCCGCTGGGTGATCTCCACTGGATCCTCCGCCGTCCAGATCTTGACGCTCTCGGTGTTGATGTACCCCAGGGCGGAGTGCAGGGTGGTGGTCTTTCCCGACCCCGTGGGGCCGACACACAACACCAGGCCGTAGGGCTTGGACGCGATCTCCTTGAAAGCCTCCAAGTTCTGCTCGCTCATCCCCAGACGGTCGATGGGGATCGGCTTGGAGGCGGCCAGGATCCGCATCACCACGTCCTCGTTGCCCTCTCCCGCCGTGGGCATGGTCGCCACCCGGAGCTCGGTGATCTCCCCGTCCCCCTTCCGGAAACGGATCTTCCCGTCCTGGGGCTTCCGTTTCTCCGAGATGTCGAGCTGGGCCAGGATCTTCAACCGGGACACCAGGGCCGCCCGGTGCTCCCCCGGGACCTCCTGGTAGTTGTAGCACTCCCCGTCCCGGCGAAAACGGACCAGGAGGGGATCCTCCTCTCCGTTGGGCTCGATGTGGATGTCCGAGGCCCCGGCCTTGATACCGTCGATGATGATCCGGTTGGCCAAGCGGACGATGAAGCCGTCGGCGGCAGCCTCCAGCTCCTCCGACTCCTCCTCGTCCTCGCCGGCGGCCTCCAGGAGCTCCACGAAGGACTCCCGATCGTCGTCCTCCACGATCGGAGCCGGTCTCTCCTTTCCGAAGGAGCGGTCGAGGTAGGCCTGGATGTCGTCGGCCAGGGCCACCTGAATCTCGATGTTGGCAGCGATCCCGGTGGACTTGATGGCGTCGATCTTCTCCAGGTCGAAGGGATCCTCGGCGGCCACGAAGAGGGTCCCGCCCCGCTTGGAGAGGGGAGCACAGAGGTTCTTGCGCCAGAACTCGTCCGGCACCCGCTCCCGGAGATCCTCGGGAACGGTCTGGACTCCGTCGTCGGCGTAGAAGGGGAGACCGTAGAAGTCGGAGAGGGAGCGACCGATCTCCTCCCGGGGAACCCGATGCTGCTCCATCAGGACCCGGGCCGGGTCCTTCCGGTTGTTCCGGGCGTAGGTGACGGCGGCGGCGACGTCGGCCTCCGAAACCAGGCCCCGGTCCACGAGCCCGGAGAACTTGTGCCGTTTCCCTTCGGCCGCGGCGGCCGGAGTGGCCCGGGCGGCCCGATTCTGGTTGTAGAAGGCCACGGCCAGGGTGCGGCCGATCTCCTCGGCGGCCTCCCGGTCCGCCTCCGTGAATCCGTCCCCCTCCCGTTTGTTGATGAGCTGAAGGACCCCCAGGAGATACTTCTCCATCAGCAGGGGAACCGCCAGAACCTCCCGGGTCCGGAAGCCGAAGGCCTGATCCCAGCTCTCGTCGAACTCGAGCTTCGGATGGATCGTCCTCAACTCCTCCTCGTCGTAGGCGTCTTCGATGGTCACCGTCTCACGGCTCAAGGCGCAGTAGCCCGCGATGCTCTTCGGATCCTTGGGAACCCGGACGACCTGCTTGGCGTTGGCCACCTTGTAGATCGAATAGAGCTCCTGCTTCTCCACGTCCACCGCGTAGACGGTAAGGGCTTCGCAGGCCAGCAGCTTCCGGATCCGGTCCGTGAGGTTGACCAGGATGTCGGAGATGCTCTCCGCCGAGTGGATCCGATGGGTGAGCTCTTCCAGCTCCCGCCGGTAGCTCAGCTCCCGCTGGAGCCGACTCTCCGAGGAGGTGACGGTCATGGGGTCCTCCCTTCGATCGTGAAGGTGATGATCGCCCGCACTCTACCAGCAGCCCGACATGCCCAATCCTCTGCTTCGGGCATTCATGGGGGTGAAGATGGGGAGCTGACCATTCGATGGTCCTGGGCCGGCCCTCCGGTTTTGAGAGCGGGGCCGGGAGGGGACGTCGCAGGCTATAGATTTTATTGACCGTGGGCCCGCGCCTGTGCGCATCTGCGCGCCGCACCGGAGATGCCTAGCTCACGATCGGAGAAGAGGGCTTGAGCGAACCCGCCTCCCGGCCCCGCTCCCGCAACCTGCGGTCCTCCCGCGATGGAGTCTTCGCTCAGGACGCCATTTTCAGAGCAGCTCTCTTTTCCATCCGGGGCCGGGCTCGGATAAGCTACGGGGAGGAGGAATCCCATGGGAAAACTGCTGAAGCTGCTCTTCTGGCTCGCGGTCCTCTACGCCGCCCTCGCCTACGGCTGGCCCTGGCTCCAGGAGACGATCGAGGGAATCGGAGAGAGCACTGCCTCGAGCGCCAAGGGTCTCGCCAGCGGGGAGGAGGGGCGCTGCGTCCAGCTGGCCACAGATGCCGCGAATCGGTTCGGCGACGGGATCAGCCGGTTCTCCTCCCCTCCCTACGACACCGAGAAATGGGACAAGTTCGTCGGCAAGGTGGAGAGTGACATCCGTCTCGCCGAGTCCGAATGCGCCTGTGGAGCCGACCCCTGCCGGTTCTCACGGAACGCCATGCGGGAGCTGGACTCCCTGGTCTCGGACCTGAACCGGATGATCCGGGGAGGAACCGATCGGTTCATCCAGCCGGGAACCCAGATGGAGAGGGTCTACGACGAGTTGAACAGAGCCCGGGGAGCTCTCCCCTGAGCGCTCGTTCCCCTTTCCACCGATCGTGGCCAGAGATCTCCGAAGGATGGGCCGGAACGCCGAGCGCGTCGTGAGGACCCTCCGTCCGGCCTCGTCGCTCCTGGCTCTCTGCGCCGGCCTTCTCGTGGGGGGCTGTGCCGGGGAGCCGGTAGGAGAGGGGCCGGAAGAACGACCCACCTCCCCCGAGACCCTGGTCGCCGTGGTTCCCTCCGACTTTTCCGGAGTCAACGAGCTCCTGACCTCGTCGCAGCAGGACCACGAGATCCGGAGTCAGCTCTTTCAGCATCTGGTCCGGGAGCGGCCGGACTACCGGGAGCATCCTCCGACCTTCGAGCCCGAGCTCGCCCGCTCCTGGGAATTCTCGGACGATCGCCTCGCCCTCACCTTCGAGCTCCGGGAGGAGCTGGTCTGGAGCGACGGCGAACCGCTGACGGCGGAGGACGTCCGCTGGACCTGGAAGGCCCAGACCTCCCCCGAGGTCGGCTGGATCTACGGCTACGTCAAGGAACGAATCTCCGACGTCGAGGTCCTGGGGCCCCGAAAAGTCCGCTTCCACTTCACCGAGGCCTATCCGACCCAGCTCCTGGACGCCAACGAGGGGTTCATCCTCCCGAAGCACACCTGGAGCGAGCTCCCCTTCCCGGAGTGGCGGAAGAGCGGCGACTGGTTCCGGGAGCACCTGGTGGTCAGCGGACCCTTCACCCTGGACAGCTGGGAGCCCCAGCAACAGCTCAGCCTGATCCCGAACGACCGCTATTTTCGAGAGGATCTGCCCCGCCTGGACCGGGTCGTCTTCCGGGTCGTCCCCGACGAATCGAATCGGCTGGGCCAGCTACTCTCGGGGGCGACCCATGTCATGGTGGGAATCCCTCCCGCCCGGGCCAAGGAGGTGGAGGAGAGCCCCGAGAGCCATCTCTTGGCCGTCGACTCCCGACAGTACTCCTACATCGCCTGGAACACGGAGAGAGAGCCGTTCCGGGAGGCGGCGGTCCGGAGGGCCCTGACCCTGTCCATCGACCGGGAGTCCTTGATCCGGTCCCTGTGGCACGGGTACGCGGAGATCGGCACCACCCCGTTCACGACCTCGGTGTGGGCCCACGACCCGGAGCTCGAGCCCTGGCCCTACGATCCGGCCCGGGCTCGGGAGATCTTCGCTGAGCATGGCTGGGAGGACTCCGACGACGACGGCGTCCTGGACCGGGAGGGTCGGGACTTCGCCTTCGATCTCTCCACCAACACC
>JAWVZJ010000082.1:0-8921 GCA_033722255.1 Thermoanaerobaculia bacterium
GGAATCCACGGCCTCGGCCCGGGCCTCGGCGAAGGTCTCCAGGATCTGGTCCCGGACGTAGAGGGCGTCCGCGGGGTCCTTTACCCGGGCGAAGACCGTGGTCAGGTAGGGATCGGTGTTGCCGGGGAAGTAGTCGAAGAGCTGGTCCACGACCTGCTCCTCCTCGACCAGGCGCTTGTAGAGATCGGAGGTGCTTCCGAAGTAGAGGTCCATCAGGGTGTTCAGGGCGGCCCAGTCTTTGGACTCGGTGGAGAAGGCGGGGCCGTGGAAGGCCACCGTCACGAAGGGCAGGGTCTCGGCGGGCCAGTCGACGTGGGCGTAGACCGGGCCGTCGTGCTCCTTCGGCTCGGCCGGGATCTCGATCGCCTTCCCCGGGCTCTTCTCCCAATCTCCCCAGTACTTCTCCACCAGGGAGACGACCCGCTTCGGCTCCACGTCCCCTGCCACGATGACGGCGGTGTTCCCGGGGCTGTACCAGCGCTCGAAGAAGGTCCTCGAGTACTCGAACTCGTTGGGCATGTCCTCGATGTCCTCGATGAAGCCCATGGTGGTGTGCTGATAGGGGTGGACGTCGAAGGCGTGGTCCCGCTGGACCTCGATCAGCTTCCGGATCGGGTTGGCGCTGTTCTTGTTGTACTCGCCCAGGATCGCCCGGGACTCGGTCTTGAAGTCCTCCACCGAGTACTCCAGGTTCTGGAAGCGATCGGCCTCGACCTTCAGGATCGTCTCCAGGTCGCTCTTGGCGAAGGTGGCGTAGTAGTTGGTGTAGTCGTCGGTGGTGTAGGCGTTTCTCCGGGCTCCGGCCCGGGCCATGATCGCGTCGTACTCGGCGGCGGAGTAGTTCGGCGTCCCCCGGAACATCATGTGCTCGAAGAAGTGGGCGAAGCCGGACTTGCCCTCCTCGACCTCGTTCCGGGAGCCGGTCTTCACCGGGATCTGGACGGAGACGATGTTCGGGAAGGGGGTGGGGACCACGATCACCTTCAGACCGTTGTCCAGGGTCGTCGTATGGGCGGTGAAGGGGAGGACCGCGCCCTCATCGGGCTCGACGGTCTGGATCTCCGTGGCCAAGGCGGGTCCGAGGGCCGTGAGGCCCGCGAGGAGGAGGATCGGGAGTCGGCGCAGCATGACTACTCCTTGGAGGTCGTCGATCTTTCGGGTCGGGAACGTCGCGGCTCGGGGTGCCGAGCTCGCGCTCGCACGAAGCCGATCCCATTATAGAGATAGAGAGACGCCTAGAGGCGTTCGACCCGCTCCACGTAACGACCAGGGTCGTATTTCCGCTCCAGGCCGGAGGCGGTCATCGATCGGACCTTGCCGAAGATCGGTCGCTCGGGCCACGGGCGGTCGTGGAGGCCGAAGACCCAGCCCACGTTGGCCCAGGAGCTCGGATCCCGTCCGTCGAGGAAGTAGCGATTGTTGAGCTCCAGGGCGAGCTCCCACGCCTCCCGGGGGGACTTGGACCACTCCAGGATCTTCTTCCCCCAGTACATCCGCATCGTGTTGTGCGTGTATCCGGTGAGCTTCATCTCGGCCATGGCCGCGTTCCAGTACTCGTCGTGGGTGGCGGCGTCTTCCAGCTCGGAGGGCTCGTAGCGGTGGTCCCTCTCGTCGTCCCCGTGCTCCTCCAGGGTCTCCCGGGCCCACTCCGGCAGGCTCTCCCACGAGTCGTAGTCCGGGGTGTAGCGGACGAAGTTGATGGCGAGCTCCCGGCGGACGATCAGTTGCTCCAGGAACGCTTCCCGATTCTCCTGGGCCACGGTTTCCGCCTCGGAGATCCGGAGGGCCACGTAGACGGGAGAGATCTGACCGAAGTGCAGGTAGGGAGAGAGACGGGAGACGTGGTCGCTTTCCGGAGGGCTTCGCCCGTCGGCATAGGAAGCCAGGGACTCGTCGAGAAAGCGCCGCAATCGAGCGCGGGCTCGGCTCGTGCCGCCCCGGAAGTGCTCGGTCACCGGATCGACGGAGCGATCCAGGGGCAGCCGGTCCAGGATCTCGTCGATGGAATCGAGCTCCAGCCCTTCCGGGGGGTCGACCAGCCTCTGCTCCAAGGCCGTGGTCCTCAGCTCGACCAGAAACTCGTCCAGGGTCCGGTGGATCTTCGGACGGAGCGTCCGGGCCGCATACTCCCGCTTCTCCGAGGCGCTCTCCACCGGGACGACGGCGTCAGCCTCGACCTGGACCACCTCCCGCTCGGCTTCGGTCGCGACCCTCTCCCGCCACCGGACCTGGTGCCGGAGATAGCCCCGGTCGCACACCACGAGGGCGGCCTCTCCGGCGAGCTGGAGGGCGATATCGGCGGGGTCTCCCTCCCGGAGCACGAAGGCGATCCCCCGGCGCCGGAGGGCCCTGGCCGTCTGCTCCAGGCCCTCGAGCATGAACCGGTAGTGGCGGAGATTCGCATCCGGATAGTCGGCCGTGAGACCGAAGCCCACGAGGAGCGGCAACCCGGCCTCGTTGGCCCGTCGGACGGCGTACTCCAGAGCGTCGTTGTGCTCGGCCCGCTGGCTTTGCTGCATCCAGTAGAGGACGTAGCGACCGGAAGTCGGGTCCCGGTCGTTCAGGGGTCGGATGCGGTCCGGATGGATCGTCGCCGTGGCCATGGTCCGAGGACGATAACAGCCACGCACACCCGTGGTGTTGCTTCGGGCATTCATGAGGATGAAAATGGACAGTTGACCGCTCGATGGTCTGGGGCCGGCCCTTCGGGTCCGAGCTCCGGGACCGGGAGGGGACGGCGCGGGCTATGAGATCTTTGACCGTGGGCCCGCGCCTGTGCTCGTCTTCGCGCCGGCGGGGCACCCGCGCCGAGGGCGTGGGTCGATTGCCCTCTGACGATCTGTGAAGAGCGCTCGAGAGCCATCCCGTGCGAACCTTCCCTTCGCACGGGATCGCCGAATACTTGGAGGCAACCCCCTTGCGTCCCCGGAGCTCGGACCCTGCGGTCCTCCGCGATGGAGAGATCGACCAGAGAAGGACTACCCACTCAGGGGCTATTCTCAGAGTTACCGCACATGCACCTCGCGTTGCTTCGGGCACTCGGGGTACCCGATCGGAAGGAGATCGGTGCACGGCTCTCTGGCCGCGTTACAATCGGTGCAACCGTCGTGTCGGAAGGGATGATCTTGGAGACGCCGTCTGTCGGGCCGGACCGGGTCCGGGGCGCTGGGGTTGCGTCCGAACGACGGCAAGCTCCGGGACGGACGCCCGGAAGGGGATCGATGGGGAGGCTCGGAGCCGCTGGCCCGACGTGATCTGACTCCGGTCCCCGTGCCCGAGGCCGGATCCGAGGGATCCCGGATCCTCCTGGGAGGGCTCTGGCAGGCTCCCGATCCCCAACTCATGGCCGCAGGCCGCGGCGGCGAGCTTCTGGTGGCCCGGGTCCGTCTCGTACTCCTCGGCCTCCTCCTGACCATTCCCCTCGTTCAGCTCTTGGCCGTCGGGGATCTGGAGGAGGCAGGGCTCGGCCTGGCCCTCATCGTTGCCGCCTTCCCCGTGGCCGTGGTCATCCACTCTCTGGCCCGACGAAGGAGGGGATATCCCTGGCTCGGTTTCTTCTCGAGTCTCCTGGACGTCTCGCTCGTTTCCGCCGAGCTGGTCCTGTTCGTCCTCCTGGGGCAGCCCCATCTGGCGGTGAACAGCCGGCTCCTGTACCCGATCTACTTTCTCGCCCTGGGGGCGACGGCCCTCCGCTACGACCCTCGCATCTGCCTGGTCACCGGGACGGTGGCCACGGGGGAATACCTCGGTGTCGTGCTGCTGGCCCGCTACTGGGCCATTCCACGGGCCGACTCGATGGACCTGCTCGAGTATGGCGGTTTCGCCTGGGTCGACCAGTACGGACGTCTCCTGCTCCTGGGTGCGGCGGCGTTGCTGAGCACCCTCGCCGTGGTCCGCTCCCGGCGGCTCCTGGAGGTCGCTTCCCGGGATGCCCTGACGGGGCTCTACAACCGGGATCTCTTCGATCAGCGCCTCGACGAAGAGCTCCATCGGGCCGATCGGGCCGACGAGCCTCTGGCCGTCGCCATCCTCGACCTGGACGATTTCAAGGCCGTGAACGACTCCCACGGTCACGCGGTCGGGGACCGCCTCCTTCGGGAGCTCTCGGCGGAGCTGACGGCGCGGATCCGCCGCGGAGACGTCGTGAGCCGCTACGGAGGCGAGGAGTTCGCCCTCCTTTTCCCCGGTCTGGGTCGGGAGGTGGCCGGGAAACGGCTGGAAGCGATCCGGGAGGCGGTGGAGTCCTTTCGCCTGGAGCTCGGGGACGATCGGGAGGTGAGTGTAAGCACGAGTATCGGCCTGGCCGTCTATCCGGCAGACGGGAAGGAGTCGAGCCGGCTCCTTCGGGAGGCGGATCGCCGGCTCTACGAAGCGAAGAGGCGGGGAAAAAACCGGGTGGTGGGCGGGAACGGGACGTGACAGAGACTCCGGCCAGACGACTCGAAGAATGGCTCCTCCCCGGGGGGGACTCTTCTCGTCGAGTTCCCGCTCTCGGACCCGACGGGCCGGGCCGAGGCCATCGAGCGGTTCCTCGACCCTTTTTACCGCCGGGAATGCCGGAAGCAAAGCCAAAGGGCATGTCGGGCTGTTGGTGACCCTCCAACGATCGGCCGGAGCCGTCGCCGCGCTCAGTCGTCGGGGAGTCTCCGTCGGAGGAACCTTTCCAGGGCCCCGGGCCGGAACTCCCCCTTCACGGCGTAGAAGGCCCCGGGCTCGTCTCGGACCAGGAGCACGTTGAAGGGAGTGCCCCACTTCCGGGTTGAGTCGATCGCCTTCCGGAACCGGTAGTGGGTCGTCGTGGTCCGGACCGCGTCCTCGTCCTCGGGGTCCGGATTCGGGCTCCCCAAAAGGACCGGGTAGGGGATCCCGTGCTTCTCCACGAAGCGCTCCACGTCGGCGGGGTGGGAGTACTCGCTCCTGGCCACGATGGCGAAGCCCCGATCCCGGAATCGTCGATGGAGCTCCACCAGCTCCGGGGCCTCGTAGCCGCAGTTCTCGCACCACTCGGCGAAAATGGTGAGGAGCACCACGCGATGGTCTGTCCGGATCTCCGAGAGGTTCACGGTGCTCCCGGTCCGGGTCGTCCCTTCGAAGGAGTCCAGATGCTCTCGGTAGAGCTCCCGGATCGCAGGGTCGAGCTCCGTCACCTCGAACCGCTCGATCGGGGCGTATTCGTGGGGATGGGGTCCCTGGTCGGAGCTCGACGGAAGCGGGCTCGAGGTGCAGGCTCCCAGGAGGATCAGGGTGGTGCAGAGGACCGCGATCGGATGATCCATGGGCGGATGCTACCGCCTCGAGCCCGACGAGGGGCCTCTCGCGGCCAGTCTCCGCCGGATCCGATCGCCCCCCATGTCTGCCAGTGGTCGTGTCCTTCGGAACATGCTGGTGCTTGACATGCCGTCGGCACCCCTGGTGTAATCACCCTGCGATGCGATCCGCGAGCCTCCAGCCCCGTTGTTGCGATCCGGTATCGGGTCCCTGGTGGGGCTGGATGCACCATCACGTCTAGCTCACGGTCGGGGTACGCTGTCCCGGCCACCAGGACCGGGACGAGGCGGACGCACCGACCGAGCGAACCGACCTCCTTCCGGTCACCAGCCGAGAAGGGGGTTTTCGATTTCTGACCGAGTCACGCTCGTCGCTACGTTGACGTCCCGGCCGGAATCCGGGGATCTGGAGAGGATCGCCGGCTCCGCGGACGTCCTCGAGGTCCGGGCGGATCTGACCCCGGACCTCGATCCCGACAGCTTGAGGGATCGGTTCCCGGGCCGGCTGCTGTACACCCTCCGGAGCCGGGAGGAGGGGGGGCGTTTCTCCGGGGATCTCCTGGAGCGTCAGACCCTTCTGGAAGGTGCCAGCCACAGCTTCGACCTGATCGATCTGGAGGCGGAACGGGATCTGGATCCACACCTCCTGGCCCAGATCGCTCCCAGGAGACGAGTCCTCTCCTGGCACGGAGACCCGGCTCCGGTGGACGCCCTCGTGGAGCGGCTGGAGGAGATGTCCGAGACCCCGGCCGCGGTGTACAAGCTGGTCCCCGGGGCCCGGCGTTCGGGACAGGAGCTGCTTCCGTTGCGCCTCCTGGCCGAGGTAGAGAGACGGGACGTGATCGCCTTCGCCACCGGGCCCATCGGAACCTGGTCCCGGTTGGTGGCTCCCAGGCTGGGGGCCCCCGTCGTCTTCGGATCCGTGGGAGAGGCGGCGGCTCCGGGCCAGCCTTCCCTGAAGGATCTGATCCTGGACCACGCCCTTCCCGAGCTGTATCCGGCGGACAGGCTGTGCGGCCTGGTCGGCGATCCGGTGGACCACTCCCTCTCCCCCCGGCTCCACAACGGCGCCTATCGGAGTCTGGGCCTTCCCTACCTCTATCTGCCGTTCCACGTGGAGGAGTTCGGGGAGTTCTGGCTCGAGGTGGTCGAGGACGACTTCCTGGCGGAGATCGGTCTGCCCCTGGTGGGTCTCTCGGTGACCACGCCCCACAAGACGGCGGCTCTGGCCGTGGCCGGCGTGGCGAGTCCCCTGGCCGACCGGCTGAACGCGGCCAATACCCTGGATCTGAGGGACGGTGTCTGGGAGGCGGAGAACACCGACGTCGAAGGAGTGACCCGGGCCCTGGAAGAGCGGGAAATCCCGGTGGAGGGCCGATCGGCGGTGGTGGTCGGTGCTGGCCGGGCCGGCCGGGCCGCCGCCTTCGGCCTCGCCAGGAAGGGGGCAGAGACGACGATCGCCAACCGGAGCCGGGAGAGGGGCCGGACCGTGGCCGAGCTCCTGGACCTTCCCTTCGTTTCCCTGGAGGAGCTGGACCCGGGGGAGTTCGAGATCGTGGTCCACGCCACCTCCCTGGGCCGGCAACCGGGGGACGAGGTCCCGGTCGACCCCGCCGCCCTCCGGACCGACGGGATCCTGGTGGAGCTGGTGTACGGAGCCGGCCCGACCCTTCTGGAGCGAGAGGCCAGGGAGCGGGGGGTGACCGTGGTCGACGGGCGGGAGGTGCTGGTGGCCCAGGCGCTGCGACAGTTCCAGCTGTTCACGGGGCGGGAGATCCCGATCTCCCTCGGCCGCGAGATTCTGGAGATGGCCTCGTGAGGGTGTCGGCGGAGCTCCCCCTGGGTGTCGTGTCCCTCTTCGGGGAGGCCGCCCGGAGACGCCGGGGCCTGGAACGGGTCCTCGTCGAGCTCCTGGAGGAACGGGGATACGAGGAGGTGATTCTCCCGGTCCTGGACTACGTGGAGCCCTACGAGCGACTCCTGACACCGGAGGCCCGGGGAGAGCTCTACAGATTCAGCGACCGGGACGGAGAGCCGGTGGCTCTGCGGGCGGATTTCACTCCCATGCTGGCCCGGTTGGTGGCGCCCCGGGTCGAGAGCCTCGATCGGCCGTGCCGGTTCTTTTACCGGGGAGACGTGGTCCGATACCAGGAAGCCAGGGTGGGCCGGAGGAGGGAGATGTATCAGCTCGGTGTCGAGCTCCTGGGAGCCGCAGGAGAAGAAGGGGAGGAGACGGTGTTGCGGCTCCTTCTGGAGCTCCTGGAGGCCGTGGCCGACGGGGAGGCCCGGGTCGTCCTGGGTCTGGCCGGCGCCCTGGATCCTCTCCTCGGGGAGGTGCCGGATCCGGACCGCCTGGTCGAGGCCGTGGCCCGCCGGGAGCGGTCCCCGGCCCGGGAGGGAGGGGAAGCTCTCCTGGAGGTGGTGAAGCGGGGGCGCCCGGAGGACCCGGAAGTCCTGGGCCCCGCCATGGGCGATTCCCTTCGCCGGCTCCGAGAGCGGTCTCGAATGCTGGAAGAGGAGTTCCCCCGGTTCCGGATCGAGATCGATCTGGCGGAGTTCGCCCGGATCCGAAGGCCCGGCGTCCTGGGAGACGCCGGAGGGGAGAGGGCCTACTACGATGGTGTCGTCTTCAAGGCCTACGCCGGAGACGAAGCCCTTCCCGTGGCCACGGGAGGCCGCTACGACACCCTCTTCGCCCGCCTCGGCGCCCCGATCCCCGCCGTGGGCTTCTCCCTGGGCCTGGATCGCCTGGTCGGAGCCAACGGAGGCTCGGGATGATCCGGCTCGCCCTGCCCAAGGGTCGGAACCTCGGTCCGTCTCTGGCGGCCCTCCGGGAGGCCGGGGTGACACTCGACGGCCTGAGTCCCGAGGGCCGTCGATTGCGGCAACGCTTTCCGGACGAAGGGATCGAGGTCCTGCTGCTGAAGGACTGGGACCTCCCGCTGTACGTGGAGTACGGGGTCGCCGAATGGGGGATCGTCGGATCCGACGTGCTGGGGGAGACCGGTGCCGACCTGTTGCGGCCGGTCCGGCTCCTGGGGGGTGGTTCGCGTCTCTCCCTGGTGGGGCGTCCGGGGGCGGAGCCGGTGCCGGGAAGCCAGATCCGGCTGGCGACGAAGTACACCGCGAGCGCCCACCGCTTCCTGGCCTCGGCCCCGTTTTCGGCGGAGGTGATGAAGCTCTCCGGATCGGTGGAGCTGGCTCCGGTCCTGGATCTGGCCGACCTGGCCCTGGACATCGTGCAGACCGGCCGGACCATCCGGGAGCACGGCCTGGTGGAGCTCCAGGTAGTGGAGGCGGTCGCCCCGACCGTGGTGGTGGGCCGGGCCGCCTATCAGCTCCACCGGAGAAGGATCAACGCCTGGATCGACGAACTGGAACGCGCGGAGGTAGCTGTCTGATGGCCAAGACGAGACTCACGAAGGTGAAGGCCGGATCACGGAAGGGACGAAAGGTCCTGGATCGTCTGGTGGGCCGGGTCGACGAGGTGGTCGATCGGAAGACCCGGAAGAGGGCGGCCAAGATCGTGGACAAGGTTCGGCGAAAGGGAGACCGGGGTCTGCTCCGGGCCGTCCGAAAGTTCGACGGCTTCCGGGCGGGCTCGGTGGAGGAGCTCCGGCTGGCGGTAGAGCCGGTGAAGGCCACGTCGAAGCA
>JAWVZJ010000083.1:0-8919 GCA_033722255.1 Thermoanaerobaculia bacterium
CCCGCCATCCCCGGGACCCCGGGGAGACTCCAGATCCGCCCGCAGGGACTCCAACACGTCGAGCCTGGCGTTGGGAGAGGTCTCCGGTGGTCCCGGAGCCGTTCCCGTCGGGACGGGTGCGTAGACCGGTTCCGTCTCTCGACTGCGGTTCTGTCCGCAGGCGGTCAGCAGAGGGAGGAGACTCGAGAGGAAGAGAGCCGTGGTCAGGAGTCCGTGCCCCCGTCCTCTCTCTCGACGGCGAGGGTTCGGTGCCCAACGATGCCATCCCGTCGCAGGAGCTCCATTCTCTGAACCGGGGCCGGCGACTCGGGACGAGCCCTTCTCCATCAGGACCGTCCCAGATAGACCAGGAGGTCGGTTCCCGAAGCCACCATCCCGGTGATCCGGGTTTCCGAATCGGCGAGGTCGATCACCACGTGAAGCTCGCGCCCCTCTCGCCCGTCGGCGTGGAACCCTGTTCGGATCGCGTTGACCAGGGGAGACTCGGGGGTCAACCGGAGCCCGGCGGAGGCTCGTTCCATCTCTCGGATCCGGACCACTCCCCTGGGATTGTCACCCCCGATATGCGAATAGGTGGCCTGTCCCTCTTCGAAGGATCCGTCTCCCCGGAGCACGATGACCAGGGACGAGGGACCCGTCTCCCACAGGACCTCCTTCACTCGGCGAGCCGGCATCCGCGGTGGCGCCTCCGTCGAGGAGGGCTCCTGGAGGTCCCCGTCGTGGACGGCTCGGGCGGTAGGACTGCCGTCCGGCGTGCGGGAAGAGGCCGGCCGGGGGTCCTCCGTGGGCGTCGACGTGGATCCGTTCGCCTCGTCGACGGGGGCCGAGCCGGATGCGACCAGCGGCTCTTGCCGCTCCCAGAGGATGAATCCGGCCGCACCCGAAACCAGGACCAGGACTACCACCAGCACCGGCCAGAATCCGTCCGAAGGCCGATCTGGAAAGCTCCCGGTGGCCGGGGCCGGTCGGTCATCCCGGGGCCCAGGATCGAGGATCGACGTCTCGGGAGCTCCGGCTGCCACCGCCTCCACCGGCATCCCCGGCTCCTCGCTCGTCTCCATCATTGGCGCAGACGAGATCGGCGCAGACGAGATCGGCGCAGACAAGGGGCTTCCTTCCCTCGTGCCGGGCCTCGACGCCTGGCTCGACTCGTCCGTCATCTCCGGGACCGGCCCTACCGGAACCCGGACCTCGTCGCCCGTGAGACGGGAGACGATCTCGGAACCCTCCCTCGTGAGGGCCAGGAAGCGTAATCCCATCCCTGGTGGACGACCGGGTCCCCCGTAGGTCTCCCGGCTGAAGGCGACTTCGGCCGTGCCCGTCACTGTCTCGGGGCGCTTGGGGTCCGGGCGAAACTCGAAATGGAGCCGGGTGCCCACGGCCTCCGGCTCCAGGATCCGGAGAAACATCCCCCGACAAGAGAGATTCTTGAGGAAGCCCGTTTCCAGCCCCCGGCGTCCCGAGCAGTAGATTCGGACCACCGCCTCGTGCTCGACCCGGGGAGCACGAGAGAGGTTTTGGGCGAGCTCGTTCGAGATCGTCAGCTGTTCAGCTTCTCCCAGTCAGATTTCTCGGCATCCTGGGCCAGGACCAGACTTCCGTCCGAGCCGCCAAAGACCGGGTCCTTCACCCGGGTGACCTTACCGCCCCCGACTTCCTCCAGCTCCTTCTCCAGGGCCTTGTCCAGTCCCTGGGTCAGGGAGGTACAGCCGGACAAGATCACGTTGTTCCGGACCGTCTCCTGGAACTCGGGATCGACCCGAGCCAGAAGATCCCGCATCCCTTCCCACACCGGCTCGATCAGGCTCTCGCAGGCCGCCCGCATCTCCTCGGTGATGTCGATCTCCACCGGCTTGCCCTTCACCGGAACCTCCACCTTCACCGGCTCCTTGGTGTCGCCGACGAAGGAGTGCTCCTCCTTCCAGCGCCGGACCATGTGGATGTTGAAGCTGGCCTCGGGGTGCTTCTCCCGGATCGCCTTGGAGAGCTGGTCGTCGATGGAGTCCCCCGCCGTGCTCAGAGTCCGCTGCTCCTCCTCCGTGGGGTAGTGCCCCTCCATGACACAGAGATCCGAGGTTCCGGCCCCCAGGTCGACGATCATCGTGTGGAGGAGGGCGTCGGCTCCGTAGGCCACGGCGAAGGGCTCCGAGACGATCATGAGCCCGTCCACGATTCCCTCCAGCGTGTTTCGGAGCTGCTGTCGGTTGACCCTCATGGCGGCGGCAGGAACGCCGACCACGGCTCGGATCTTCCGATCGTCCTCCTCGTCCTCCCGGACCAGATCCAGGAGGTGTTTCAGCAGCTCCCGGACCGCGGCGAGCTCTTTCTCGGAACCCTCCTTGACGAGGCCCCTCTCCAGGGGTCGGTGAAAATCCAGCATCGTGCGGTTTTCCAGGGCCTCCGCCCCGACCAGGACCTCCTCCTGGAGGATCTTCCGGGCCACGGCGTCCACCGGCCAGCCCACGAGGCTTTGGACCACGTGGCGCTGGTCGTTCGATGCCGAGACGGAGCTCTGCGAGGTTCCCAGGTCGATCCCCACGAGTAGATAGTCGTTCTTCTTCTTCTTAGCGGTCATGTGTCGTCAACTCCCTCTGACTCCAGATTCGGAAAGACTCCGAGCATATCGATCGATTCCTTCATGGAGAGCCTCGGCGATCCGTTGCCGGTAGGCATCGGTCTGGAGAAGCTCCACCTCCTTGCGATGTGACAGACAGGATACCTCGGCCAGAATCGCCGGCATCTCCGTGGCCACCAGAACCAGGAACGGAGCCGGTTTGACACCGCGGTTCCGGAGCCCCGGCTTCGCTTCGTCCAGGCTCCTGTGGAGGGTCTCCTGAACGGACGAAGCCAGTGCCTTCGACTGCTCCTGTCGCAGGTCCAGGTAAATTCCGTCCAACAGGCGCCGCACGTCGGCCAGAGAGTACCCGGACTGTCGGTTCTCCCGGCTCGTCAGCTCCACCAGATAGGGATCTTCGGTGGGTCCGAGGTAGAAGGTCTCCACCCCCCTCCGGGCTCGGCCCTCCAGCCAATTGAGATGGATGGAGACGAAGAGGTCCGCGCCGGCCTCGTTCGCGAAGGCGGCGCGGTCTTTGAGAACCACGAACTCGTCCCGGTTCCGGGTCATCAACACCTCTGCTCCGGAGCTCTCCTCCAGAAGTGTTCGGAGCCGTCGGGCGATGTCCAGGGTCAGGTCCTTCTCCGTGAGGTCGGTGTCCTCCCGGCTCGTGCCCTCGTCCTTGCCTCCGTGCCCCGGATCGAGGACGACCCGACGGACTCCGACCGGGAAGACGGCTCCGTCCAGGGGCGCCGGAGCCGCCACCCGGCGACCTTCCGTCGCTGGACCGTCCGGTCCGGGCCTCCGGTCTCCGGGCTCGGTCGCGACGAGAGTCGGAGGGCCGGCGAGGCCAGCGGATTCCGGGTGAGACCGCTCTGTGCCCGGTCGGAGATAAGCCCAACCGGCGGCGGCACCAGCGGCCACCAGGAACGCCGCGACGACGAGGGACCACCGGGATCCTCTGGCGTCCGAACGGTCCGTCCGGACCGGTGCCGGGCGGTCTTCGATGGTCCGGACGTTGTCGTCGACCGCCTGGCGGAGGATTCTCCTCTTCGCCCGACGGCCGACCGGGTCCGGAGCGGGTTCCACTGCGTCTACCGATCCCATGGTGTCGAGGCCTGTGCTCTACCTTCTGAAGCGAGGCGAAGTCGATGCTAACACGGCATAGCCGTCCTTCGGGAGGACCGATCCCGTGGGCTCGGTGGATCGAGTTCTCTGCGCCGTGGAAAAGCAGCGGATGTCGAGCGGTCATCCGGCAGGACACCGTTCGTCGAGTCCGAGGCGGGGTCCGAGCCCCGGGATCCCGGAGGAGAGGACCTGGTCCGTGGAATACGGCCCGAATCTCGGTCCGAGCGAGGCCGGTCTTGCGGATCAGACCTCCATCGTCTTTCGACGGGCCTTCCCCACCGTCCCTCCACGGCAGGCCTCGGAGACCATGAATCCCGCCGAGCGCCGGGATTGGCGCTCCAGAGCTTCCGGGAGCGGGACCTCGAGGGCGTCCCGGACCGTGTCGTAGATGGCCCGCCGGGCCCGATCGGTCTCGTCCCGGCCCACCTCCGAGAAGGCGGGCAGGGCCTCGACTCCCGGAGCCCTCTCCTCCACCGATCTCCGCTCCAGGTCGTGATCCCCCCCGGTGGCCAGAGTCCAGGCCGTGGGGAGGGCCACATCCAGGGGGGCGGCCCGGTCGACCAGCCATCCCTCCCCGTCCTCGGCCGGGACCGACCGTCCCGACAGGAGGAGATCGAGGAGGCGGGGCCAGTGGCTCGTATCGGCCTTCCGGAAGGGCCAGTGGCACCCCTCCATCCCCGGAACGACGGGCAAGGTCACTTCGGGAAATCCGAGCCTCGTCCCTTCCACCGCCACCAGGTAGTGGCAGTGGAGCATGAGCTCGAGCATCCCTCCGAGACACCGCTTGCCATGGACGAATCCCACGGAGACCGCGAATTCGTCGTAGAAGCGCCGGGCGGTCTCCGTCCAGGCCTCCGATACCCGCCGGCCCTCCTCCTCGTCCTCGAGGGCCGGGAAGAACTCCGCCATGTCCGCGCCGACGAGCTGGGTCGCCAGGTGGAAGTCCCCGGTGAGGATCACCCGCTCGATCCCCTCGGCCCGGAGCCAGTCCAGGGCCCGGTTGAGCTCAGCGTCCACGTCCCAGTTGTAGGACTCCCGGCCCAGGGTTACGACACCCACGGTTCCGTCGTGCTCTGCGTTGACGTAGAGCTGTTCCCACTCCGGAGTCTCCATCCGCTCCAGGGTCTCGGGGTGCCAGGGACTCTCCTTCGCCTCCGGGTGGCGCTCCTGGTAGGCGACGACCAGCTCCCGACAGCGCTCCTGCCCCAGCCTCCGCATCTTGGCCAGCACGCCGTTCCGGAGCTGGGCGCAGAGCTCACCCAGGATGTTCAGGTGGGAGAGATGGGCCCGTTCCTCCCGGAGCATCAGCGACGTCATCTGGAGGACGGGGCCGTGGGTCCAGACCCTCATCTCCTCTTCCTCGGAGGGCTCCAGGGTCCAGTCGACCAGGGGCCGGAAGTAGTTCGGCGGATACCAGTCCTGTCCCGACTCCTTCCGCTCCACGAGATCGGAGGTGGGCTCGAAGAGGGGTCCGTACTCCTGGGAGAGATGGTGGAGACAGGACCAGGTCAGGAAGTTGGCTCCCTTGGCCCCGATGGCGTCGTGGGCCCGGAAGGGATTCGGTCCCAGGTCCCTCCGGACCAGCTTGTCGATCTTCCAGTAGGGCATGCTCGACTCCCGGTGATACCGGAGGGCGGCCAGAGTCATGCCGCAGAAGAGGACGTCCAGGACGAACGACCAGTCGTCGGAGACCGGAATCGGAATGAGGCCCAGGGACCAGAGCAGCTCCCGGACGTCGGAATCGCCGGCCTCCACCGTCTCCCAGACCTTGTTGATCTCGTGGGGGAAGGCGGGGTGGGCGATCCCCACGCCCAGCTCCTCGGCGGGGAAGCCCGAGGTCACCGAGCGGATCTCCAGGTCCGGATAGCGCCCGCGGAACAGCTCGTAGTGGGCCTTCTTCAACTCCAGGATCTCGGGGATCGCCTCCAGGAGGAACCGGGGTCGAAATTCGTCCAGGGCGTCGGGGAGGGTCTCTCCGTCGTAGGTGAGGCGGACGATGTTCTCCAGGATCTCGTCGGCCCTCTCCTTCCCGAAGGCTCGGATCAACCCGGGGACCTTGGGCCCGATTCCGTCCGGGGCATCCGGCAGATCCAGGGCCACCACAGGGACGCCATGGGCCTCCAGGCGGGAACCGAGCTGGAGGGTCTTGCCGGCTCCGACGATGCCGTTCGCCCCGGAGATGACCAGGGCACCTCGGTCCTCTTCGGGACCGAAGACCCGCTCCACCGCCTCTCCCCGGGTGATGGGCAATCGACCCCGGCGGAAGATCTCGAGGACCGTCCCCAGCCCGAGGCTCTCCAGGGTGGAACGTCGGAGGGTCGTCACTCCCGTCTCCGTCTCTGTCGCAGTCGCCATCTCAGCTCTCCTCCCCTACTTCGAACAGGGCGGCGATTCCCACGTCACCGGCGGCGCAGCCGAAGATCAGAACCCGGCCGCCCCCCAGATCCACCGCTTCTTCCAGGGCCTCGATCAGGATCCGGGTCAGGGTCGGACCCTGGGGATGACCCCAGACCAGGCTGCTTCCGGTCTTGTTCATCTTCCGCCAGTCGTAGTCCATCATCTTGGCGAAGACCGCGTCGTTGACGGCGAAGGGATTGTGGTTCTTCACCACGGCCAGGTCGCCCATGACCAGGCCCGTGTCGTCCAGGAGCTTCCGCACCGCCAGGCCCGGGGCTTCCGGCATCAGGGCCGGCCGAGCCCGGACCTCGGTCTTGGCCAGACACCGGATCCCGATCTCCGGACGGCTCGAGAGCTCCCGGGCCCGCGCTCGGCTCGTCACCAAGAGGGTGGCCATCCCGTCGGAGGCGTGGGTCTGGGTCCCGCTGGTCACCCCGGTGTCCAGCTCCCGCATGCTCCGGAGCCGTTCCGGCGTCAGCCGTCGGACCCCGGCGTCCTCGTCGATGGTCCCCAGGGAGTTCCCGGAGTTGTCCAGAACCTCCAGGGGAATCACGATCCGATCCAGGAAGCCGGACTCCAGGGTCTCGAAGTACTGCTCATGGCGGTGGTAAGCGATCTCGTCCACCTCCCGGCGGTCGATCCCGTACTTCCGAGCCGTGTTTCCCGCTGTGGTGATCATGGCCTCTCCCGTGGCTGGATCGAACCCGAAGTTGTCCCAGACGTCGGAGATGGCGAAGGTCCTCTCGTGCGCCCGCCGCTCTGGGAAGACTCCCACGGGAGAGTCGCTGGTCCGGTCGAAAGTGACCACGCCCACCACCTGCCGGCCGCTCTGGACCTCCGCCGCTCCTGCCAGGACCGCCTGAAGACCGGTGGCACAGGCCTGTTCGACGTGGAAACCCGGCACCCGATGTCCCATGATGCTCGACACCAGAGGTGCCGTCCAGAACTTCCAGTGCCAGGGGATCGTGGAGCCGATTACAAGGTATTCGATCTCGGTGATCGGTGCCCGGCGTTTCCCGTAGATCCGGGCCGCCGCCTCTCCGGCGAACTGGCCGGGGTTCACCTGGGCCAGGGGAGATTGCTGCCACGCCGGAAAGTAGCTCGAACCCCAGGTACCGTAGGGGATCCGGGCGCGGCTGAAGAGGGTCTCCGATTCGGACATTGGCTCTCCTCGCGGGTCGGGATGGAAGACGGGCTCGGACGAGCCCGTAGCGGACTCGGAGCTTATCAGTCGCGCCGCGGACGGGCGAGGCCGGGGAGGGCGGCGAAGAGGACCATCTGCCCGGTGCCTCCCTGGACCAGGTTCGAGCCCCCGACGCCCAGAAGCCGCACCGGCCTTTCCCGCACCTCGGTCTCCTGGAGCAGCTCCCGGGCATGGAACGCGATGCCTGCGCGGTCGGAGATGGGGAAAGCGAGCGTCCGGGAGCGGGTGATGGTAGTGAAGTCCGAGTACCGGACCTTGATCGTGATCGTACGGGCCTGGAGCTCACGGCGTTCGAGCCCCTCGGACACCTTCTCCGCCAGACGATTCAGCTCCTCCTCCATGGCCTCCACGCGGTGGAGGTCCTCGGCGTAGGTCCGCTCCTTGGAGAGACTCTTCCGGACCCTCTCCGTGCGGACCGGACGATCGTCCTCTCCCCGGGCGAAGCGGTAGAGGGTCTCTCCGTGGCTACCGAGCTGGCCCCGGAGGAGCCGGAGGGGCTTTCGCCGGAGCTCGGCGACCGTCTCGACGCCGAGCTGGAGGAGCTTCTCCTCGGTGGCCGGACCCACGCCCCGGAGACACCGGACCGACAGGGGAGCCAGGAAGTCCAGGACGTCCCGGGGCCGGACCACGGTGAGGCCGTCTGGCTTGTCGAAGTCGGAGGCGATCTTCGCCACCAGCCGGTTGGGAGCCACGCCCACCGACACCGTGAGGCCCCGCTCCTCCCGGACTCGCCGGCGGATCTCCCGGGCCGCGGCGGTCCCGCTCCCCCACGGAGCCAGATGGTCGGTGACGTCGAGGTAGGCCTCGTCCAGGGACGCCGGCTGGACCACCGGCGTCATCTCCCGGAAGATCGAGAAGATCCGGTCCGATTCCTCCCGGTAGAGGGTGAAGTCCGGACGGAGAAAGAGGAGATGGGGGCACCGACGCTTCGCCCGAGCGGAGGGCATGGCCGAGTGGATCCCGTACCTTCGGGCCTCGTAGTTGGCGGCGGCCACCACTCCCCGTCCCTCGGGGCTCCCCCCCACCGCCAGGGGCCGTCCCCGGAGGGAAGGGTCGTCCCGCATGTGGATCGCGGCGTAGAAGCAGTCCATGTCGCAGTGCAGAATCCGCCGCGGTTCCGTCATGGCTCAAAGGATAGCCGGGGACTCCTCCCTCGGCGGCGCCTCGAGGCCGGGCTCCGGTGCCTTCGAGGGGGCGCTCGATCGGTACGCGGCCCGGGCGGAGACCCGACTCGGCCGCCGTCCCCCGAGCAGGGATGGTGAGGAATTCGGGGTGTTCGATAGGATCCCTCTCCGAAGTGGAGACACCGACCCGATCCCGGACGACACACGGACTCGGCCCACACACACACGAACGTTCGGACCATCGACAGGAGACCCCATGACCGACAACCCCGAGAAACCCCTTGTAGCCATCCACACCGGAAGCCCCAGCGACCTGGAGCAGGTGGAGAAGGCCCGTACGACCCTCGAAGATCTCGGAATCGCCTCCGAGCTGAGAGTCCTCTCGGCCCACCGCACGCCCGCCGAGACCGTCAGCTACGTGGAGGACGCCGATCGCCGGGGGATCGAGGTCTTCATCGCCTGTGCCGGCATGGCCAATCACCTGGCCGGAACGGTGGCCGCCCACACCCTGA
>JAWVZJ010000084.1:0-8836 GCA_033722255.1 Thermoanaerobaculia bacterium
AGTGCACGATGCGCACGCGAAAGAAACGTGGGGTGTTCCCATTTCGCATCAGCTCCTACAATGGGATTGGGTAGTCGGACATCGTCTCTCTGAGCACTCTGATCCGACCCCTCAGAACCCACAGCCGAGCCAGAGGGATACGATGTGGATTGCATTTCCCATACTCTGGCGGAGGAATTCCTTGCGGCCTCTCCCGGTTGTCCGGTATGATTTCCATCCCTTGCGGAGAGTCCCCCCTCCGCGCTCCATGAACCGATCCGAGGACCGAGCCGTGAAACCCGACATCCATCCCGAGCGACACCTGGTCACGGTGACCTGCGCCTGTGGCAATACCTTCGAGACCCACTCCACCCAAGAAGACCTTCGGCTGGAGATCTGTAACGAATGCCATCCCTTCTTTACCGGAAAGCAGAAGCTGGTGGACTCCGCCGGGCGGGTGGAACGATTCCAGCGGCGCTACGGCCTGGAGACGGAGAGCGAGGAAGAGAAAGAGAAGGAAAGCTAGCGAATCTCCTCGCCCTCGCCGGCCGCTCCCTCGTCGGAGCGGCCTTCGTGTTTCTGGCCAGGTTGCCAGGATGAAGTCAGGACGACGGCAGGAGCCATGTTCGAGAAGCTGGCGGAGATAGAGAAGACTCACGAGGAGCTTACGGCCCGTCTCGCCGACCCCTCGATCTTCGAGAACCCGAAAGAATACCAGCGGGTCGCGAAGCACCTCTCCGACCTGGAGAAGACGGTGGATCTGTACCGCTCGCTGCGTCGGATCGAGGACGAGCTGGAGGAGAACTCCGAGCTTCTCGAGGAGCTGGACAAGGGCGAGGAGCTCCGGGAGATGGCGGAAGAGGAACGGGAGGAGCTGGAAGAGCGACGGGCCGAGCTCGTCGAAGACCTCAAGCTCGCCCTGGTACCGAAGGACCCCAACGACGAGAGAAACGTGGTGCTGGAGGTCCGTGCCGGAACCGGTGGAGACGAAGCGACCCTCTTCGCGGCCGAGCTCCTCCGCATGTACACGCGGTACGCCGAGTCCCAGGGTTGGAGGATCGAGCTCATCGACCTCTCCGAGTCCGACGTGGGAGGTGTCAAGGAGGCCTCCGCCATCCTCGAGGGTCGGGGGGCCTATAGCCGCCTCAAGTACGAGGCAGGAGTACATCGGGTCCAGCGGGTCCCGGCCACGGAGGCCTCGGGCCGGATCCACACCTCCGCCGTGACCGTGGCCGTGCTCCCCGAGGCCGAGGACGTGGAGGTGGAGATCGACCCCGGCGACCTCCGGATCGATCGTTTCTGCTCCTCCGGTCCCGGAGGCCAGGGCGTGAACACCACCTATTCTGCGGTGCGCCTGACCCATCTGCCCACGGGACTCGTGGTGAGCTGCCAGGACGAGCGGAGCCAGATCAAGAACAGGGCCAAGGCGATGCGGGTGCTGAAGTCCCGGCTACTGGAGATGGAACGGGAGAGGGCCCACGCGGAGCAGGCGGAGGCCCGACGGCAGATGGTCGGAAGCGGCGACCGATCGGAGAAGATCCGGACCTACAACTTCCCCCAGAGCAGAGTCACCGACCACCGGATCGGGCTCACGCTCCACCAGCTGGACTCGATCCTGGAGGGCGAGCTGGACCCGATGGTCGATCCCCTGGTCTCCCATTTCCAGGCCCGGAGAATGGCCGAGGAGGTAGGAGCCACCTGACTTTCGAGGAGCTTCTCACTGTCGGTCGGAAGGTCCTGTCGGAGCCGCCTCGGAGGACGGCGCCCCGGGAGGCCCGCTCCCTCCTGGCGCTGGCCTCCGGAAGGAGCCCTCTCTGGCTCCTCGCCCACGGGGACGAAGAGGCTCCGCCCGGAGTGGAGAAGGGTTATCGGAACCTCCTGAATCGAAGAGCCACGGGGATCCCTACCGCCTATCTCCGGGGAGACCAGGAGTTCTACGGACGCCGCTTCCGGGTCGATCCCCGGGTGTTGATTCCCCGCCCGGAGACCGAGCATCTGGTGGAGGCCGTTCTCGCTCTAACCCTTCCGGCGAACCCGGAGATCCTGGATCTCGGGGTAGGATCCGGCTGCCTCGCCATTACCCTGGCCCTGGAGTGTCCGGGAAGCCGTGTCCTCGGCGTCGACTCCAGCCCGGCCGCCCTGGCCGTGGCCCGCCTCAACGTCCGCCTTCACGACGTGGCGGAAAGAGTCCGGCTCGTGGCGGGAGGTTGGGCTCGGCCTCTCGACCTCTCGTCCTTCGATCTCGTCGTCTCGAATCCTCCCTACGTGGATCCGGAGGATCCGGAGAGCTTCGATCCCTCGGTCCCTCGTCACGAGCCCCGGTCGGCGCTCTTTTCCGGTGCCGGCGGTACCGAAGCCACGGCACGGCTCTTCGAGAGTCTCGAGGATCTTTCGTCCCGAGCTCCCGTCGTCACCGAGATCGGTCTGGGACAGCTACCCCGCCTCCGCCGGATCGCGGTACGACGGGGTTGGGAGCCCGCCGCCGTGAATGACGATCTGGCCGGGATTCCCCGGGTCGTCCGCTGGCGGAGACGCTCTGAGCACCCCGGAAGAAGAGGAGTCCTCGCTCATGGATAGATTCCGGATCCACGGCCCCTGCCGCCTCTCCGGCTCCGTGGAGGCCAGTGGAGCAAA
The DNA here is from genome assembly GCA_033722255.1 of Thermoanaerobaculia bacterium. GTDB lineage: Bacteria > Acidobacteriota > Thermoanaerobaculia > Multivoradales > JAIOJS01 > JAWVZJ01. The sequence goes on from JAWVZJ010000084.1 coordinate 2,614, forward strand.
GAACGCCGCTCTCCCGGCCCTGGCCGCCACCCTCCTGGCCCGGGAGCCCGTGATCCTTCGCCGGGTCCCCCGGGTCCGGGACATCGCCACCATGCGGGAGCTCCTCTCTCGCCTCGGCGTGGAGAGCGAGGAGGCGGAGAACGGTCTCCGCTTCCACCCCGGCGGCGGCGACGGGTCTTCCGAGGCCCTCTACGATCTGGTGAAGACGATGCGGGCCAGCGTCCTGACTCTGGGTCCCCTGACCGCCCGTCGGGGGCGGGCCAGGGTCTCCCTTCCCGGAGGATGCGCCATCGGCGTCCGCCCGATCGACCAGCATCTGGCCGGCCTCGCGGCCCTGGGGGCCGAGGTCCGTTTAGAGCACGGATACGTGGAGACTCGGGCCGAAGGCGGGCTCCGGGGGGCCCGGTTTCGCTTCGAGATGCCCACCGTCACCGGTACCGAGAACGTGCTCATGGCTGCGGTTCTGGCGGAGGGGGACACGGTCCTGGAGAACTGCGCCCGGGAGCCGGAGATCGGGAACCTGATCGAGGTCCTCGAGACGCTGGGCGCGAAGATCGACGGCCGGGGAACCGATACCCTGCGGATCCAGGGAGTCGACGCCCTGGGAGGCGGAGACGCGACGATCATCCCGGATCGGATCGAAGGAGGGACCTATCTCCTCGGCGCGGCCCTCACCCGGGGCGACGTGACGCTGGAGAGGTGTCGTCCCCGGGACCTGGAACCGCTCCTCGAACAGCTCGACTCGACGGGAGCCAGGGTCGAGACCGGCCCCGACCGGGTTCGGGTCCAAACCGACGGCGAGCTGCGAGCCCGGGACCTCCAGACGGCCCCCCACCCGGGATTTCCCACCGATCTCCAGGCCCAGTACACGACCCTGATGACCCAGGCCCGGGGTCGATCCCGGATCCGGGAGACGGTCTTCGAGAACCGGTTCCAACACACGGCCGAGCTGATGCGGATGGGGGCCGAGATCGAGGTCCGGGGTGACACCGCAGAGGTCGACGGTCCCACTCCGCTCACGGGGGCCCGGGTGATGGCCACCGATCTCCGGGCCTCCGCCTGTCTGGTCCTCGCGGGCCTCGCCGCCGAGGGAGAGACCCTCGTCCAACGGATCTATCATCTCGACCGGGGGTACGAAGGCTTCGAGGAGAAGTTGACGGCGCTCGGGTGTCGGGTCGAGCGGACTCCGGGGCCCCCGACGCCCTGACCCCGATGCTCTGGTTCCTCCTGGCCCTTCTGCCGGCCGACGTGGCCGGACCCTCCGAGCTCGTGACGGTCCATCGCGAGCGACCGCGGGAGGCGACACTGGCCTGGGTCGAAGAGCGGCTGGAGGAGGAGACCGTCGATCCGGCCCTCTACTACCTGATGGGCCGTCTCCTGGAGGAAGAGGGTCAGGAACGCAGAGCCACCCGGGCGTATTCGGCTCTGATCCGACGGCATCCGGGTCTTGCTCCCCGGGGGCGTCTCCGACTGGCGGAGATCGCCCTCACCGGAGATCATCCCGAGACGGCGGCCGGGCTTCTCGTGTCCCTTCTGGCTCCCCGGGCTCCACCGGAGGTCCGATCCCGGGCCGCCGACCTCCTGGACCGAAGCCTGGAGGGGGGAGGAGACTGCCGTCTCCTGGCCCGGATCGCCCTGGATCAGCTCTCGGATCCCGTCCGGCGTCTCCTGGTCCTCTGCCGGGCCCGGTGCGAGCTCCGGCAGGGCGAGCGAGCCCGGGGCCGGGAAGAGCTCGTCGAGCTCTTGGAGGAGGATGTCCGGGACGACGTCGGGCTCCGAGCCGCCGAAGAGCTCGACCGCCTGGTCTCCGGGTCGCCCGACCCAGGGACGGCGGAGCTCCTGGCTCGGTCCTTCTTCCGCCATCGTCGGTTCGAACGCGCCGTCGGGCTGCTGGAGCCCCTCCTCTCGGCGCCCGAGGGATCGGAGGTCGACGACGAGGACGAGCTGCGCTACCTTCTCGGACGGAGCCGCTTCTGGCTCGGAGAGTACGACGAAGCAGTCGAGATCTTCGCCGAGCTGGCCCGCACCGGACCGGACCGATCGGATCGTTCCCGGGCCGCCTACCAGGAGGGACGGGCGCTGGAGCTGTCGGGCCGGATCCTGGCGGCCCGGGCCGCCTTCGCCCGGGCCGCAGGTCTGGACCCCATGGGATCCTGGGCCGGGCCCGGCCTTCTCTCCGCCCTCCGGCTCGTGGCCCTGTCCGGGAACGAGAGGGAGGCGAAGCGACTCCTGGGTCTCCTGGACGCGTTTCCTCAACATCGACGGTACGCCGTCCGGGCCGGACTCTTCCTCACCGCCGATGCCCTGGGCCGGGGAGAGGCGGCCGGAGCCCAGGCGTGGCTCCTCACCTCCAGGAAGAACGCCGGCGACACCCGGGAGCTCGACTACTGGGACGGTCGGATCGACCTGGATCGCCGACGATTCGGTGCCGCCGCGGATCACCTCGCCCCCGTCGTCGTCCAGTCGCCGTGGCATCCCCTGGCCCGGGACGCGGTCAGGAGGCTGGGAGCCACGTCCCTGGACCAGGTCGTGGACGACCGGATCCGGCGGTGGGAGTCGTCCACGGATCCGGAGGACCGTCTCGCGGCCTGGCTCCTCCTTCCTTCCGGAAGCCCCCGGAGGGCCCGGGTCGAGCGTTCCCTCTTCCAGACCTTCACCGCCGATCGCCGGTGGGCTCCCTTCGTGGCTCTGGCACCCGCTCCCCCGGAGAGCTGGCCCTTCTGGAAGGAGGAGCCAGACGGACCGGGGGAGGAGCTCCTGGCTCTGGGCCGGTGGGACGAGGTGCCCTTCTCTGTGATCCTGGAGCACTTTCCGCCCACCGAGCCCTCCCTCGCCTTCGCGGCGAGCCGGAAGCTCGAGGGGGTGGGACGGATCAAGGACTCCCTCTACCTGGTCGAGAGCCTGGCCCGGGGCAGCGCGGACGCCATCCCCGTCCCCTTCCTCCCGGTCCCCTTCCGCAAGGCCCTCTACCCGACCCCGTACCGGCAGACGGTGGAGGAGGCCTCGAGGCGTCACGGGATCGAGCCCGCCCTCCTCTACGCCATCATGCGGGAGGAGAGCCGGTTCGATCCCCGGGCCCTGTCGCCGGCCTCCGCCCGGGGATTGACCCAGATGGTCCTTCCGACGGCCCGACCCCTGGCCGAGTCCCTAGGAATGACCCCCTTCTCCGCCGAGGATCTCTTCCGACCCGAGGTGGCCATCGAGCTCGGGGCCGCTCATCTGGCCGAGCTGGCGCGGACGCTGGACCAAAGGGAGGAACGAATGATCGCCGCCTACAACGCCGGTGTGCCCCAGACCGAACGATGGGTGGCGTACCTCCGGACCGACGAGATCCCCGAGTTCCTGGCCAAGGTCGGCTTCCGTCAGACCCGGGCCTATCTCCAGCGGGTGCTCACGAGCCTCGCAGCCTACCGCGTCCTCTACCCGGGACTGCGACGGGTGGAGATCGAGGCCACCCGGAATTGATTCCTCACCGGTCCTCGTCCCGAATCACCTCCGCCACCGGCGGCAGGGGCAGCTCCGACGGCTCGAGATGGAGGACGACGTCGGCTTCCCTCCGGAGCTCTTCCGTCCATTCCTCGAGTTCCCGGTTCAACCGTCTCTGACGCAGGACCTCCCGGATCTGCTCCCGAATCTCCTCCAGGGGCGGAGGCTCCTCTCCCCGGCCCTCGAGCTCCGGAACGAGCTCGTTCTCGTAGTAGGACCGGATCTCCTCCAGGCCGACGAACACCCGGGCTCCCAGGAGCTCCTCGACGTAGAGCATCACCTCCAGCTGACGGGCCAGCATTCGCCGGAGGGCCGCCCGGTCCATCCCCACCTCCGCCAGGCGCCTCTCCAGGGCTTCCTCGCCTCCCCACCGTCCTTCCAGCTCCTCCATCTGCCGATCGACGGCGTCCACCGGTGCCTGCTCGAACCCGTACCGCGTCACCTCGTGAAATCGGAGCTTCTGCTCGACGAGTCCCTCGAGCACTCGTCGTCGGAGCTCCGCAGGGCTCTCCCCCGGCTTCCTCTCCACCAGCCGGAGGGCGATGACCCGCCGGACGTCGGAGAGGAGAATCGGATCCTCCTCGACCACGGCCAGGATCCGGTCCCGGAGCTCGGGAGCGGTCCCCCGCAACGTTCGATCGACTGCCCTCTCTTCGGGGTCGGAAACCGTCACCTCCGTCAGCCCCGATCCGGCGCCCAGGAGCGACAGACCCAGGGCGAAGATCCCGGCGGCGAGAAATCGAGGGACTCCGCGGAGAGCGCTCACGGCTCCCGATTCTATCCAGGAGTAACGCATCCTGGGAACATCGCGTGCGTGCTCCGGGGGCCCGCCTCCCGGCCCCGCTCCCGCGCCCTACGAACCTCCCGCCGTCGAAAAGTCGACCAGAAAAGTACTCCCTGGGGAGCCATTTTCAGAGTATCCGCACTTTCCCGTGGCGTTGCCTTGGGCATGTCGGGCTTCTAGACCGCAGCTGTGTCCGAACCGCGGGACACGGAGGTCTCCGATCCTCTCTCCGGGAGGATTCCTTCGACGATCGTGAGACAATCGGAGCATGACCTTCCAGAGGCTCCATCTCCTCTGCCTCCTGCTCCTTCTCTGGACCCCGGGCTGCGGAGACTCTCCCGAGTCTCCTCCGGAGTCCGATGGCCTGGAGACCGTCGAGGTTCCGGAACAGCCCGACGCCCGGGTCGACCCCAGCCAGGACCCGGTGGAGAGACGAGCGGAAGCGCCGGAGATGGCGGGGGTCCTGCCCTCGGACTTCCCCCCGGAGCTGCCGGTTCCCTCCGGATCCTCCCTGGTGGATCACGATCCCGGAGTCGTCGTCTTCATGGTGCCAGAGGGACCAGGGACCGTCCGGGGACGCTACCGGAGTCGGCTCGAGTCCGCCGGCTGGGCCTCCATCGGAGGCGGCTCCTGGCATCGGGACGGAGTCGCGGTGGATCTCTCCTTCTCCTCCCGGGGGCCCGGGACCCGGATCGAAGCCCGATACGGTACGGAGTGAGCCGACGACCCCCGGTCGTCTCCTTCGCGCACATTCCCCGGAGAGCCCATGGCCGGAAAGCTCCAGATCGTCTCCACTCCCATCGGAAACCTCGGCGATCTCTCGGCCCGGGCCCGGGAAGCCCTGGCCTCGGCGGATCTGGTCGCCTGCGAGGACACCCGGAGAACCGGCCTCCTGCTCTCCCGCCTGGGGATCAAGCGACCCCTTCTCTCGCTGCACGAGCACAATGAGCGGCAGCGGATTCCCGGCATCCTGGAGAGACTCGAGGCCGGGGAAACCGTCGCCCTGGTCAGCGACGCCGGAACCCCGGTGGTGGCCGATCCCGGATTCGTCCTGGTCCGGGAAGCCACGGAGCAGGGGATTCGAGTGGAGGCGATTCCCGGGCCCTCGGCCATCCTCACCGCCCTGGTCGCCTCCGGGCTGCCGCCGCTTCCCTTCAGCTTCGCCGGCTTCCCTCCCCACAAGGGAGGCAAGCGGCGCACCTTCTACGAACGGTGGAGCGAGGAGGACCACACGGTGATCTTCTTCGAGTCCCCCCACCGGATCGTGAAGAGCCTCCGGGACCTGGCCGAGGTCGCCGGTCCCGAGCGGCCCTGCGCCGTGGGCCGGGAGTTGACCAAGCAGTACGAGGAGATCCTGCGCGGGCCCGCGCAGGACATCCTGGAGACCCTGGAGGCCCGGGACAGCGTGAAGGGGGAGCTGGTCATCGTCCTGGGTCGCCCCGTCGACTGACGTTCGGCGCAGCGGATCGAGAGCCGTCGGAAACCGGAGGGCTCTCTCGTCTTCATGGCCTGGGATAGGATTGTTCGAGATGCTCGAGAATCTTCTCCGCCCCGGACACCTCCCGCATCTCGTGATCGGAATCCGGCTCCGCCCGTTCCCCCGCTGAGGGAGATCGGGGATGGACGCTCGAGGAGAGTCCTCCTTCGTCACCCGGGAAGACCGATCCCTGGCTGAAAGCCTCGGTCGGGGAGAGAGCGAAGCCATCTCGAGGGTTCGCCGGTGGATCCGGGCTGCCGTCACACCCTTTCGGAGGAGACTGGGGACCGAGCTCGAAGATCTCGAGCAGGAGGTCCTCGTCTCCCTCACCGAGACACTGCGCCGCGGCGGATTCGAGGGGCGCAGCCGACTGGCCACCTACGTGAAGAAGGCGGCGGTCTATCGGTGTCTGAACCGGATTCGCGACGCCCGGAAGCGAACCTTCGTATCACCGGAAGACGTGCGGCTGAGATCGA
>JAWVZJ010000085.1:0-8763 GCA_033722255.1 Thermoanaerobaculia bacterium
CGGACCTTCCGCTCGTACGTTCCCTTGTAGACCGGATGGATCACCGCCCGGCCGCTGCGGAGGATGAAGTCGAACCACCGGAGCTCGAGATGGTCGCTGGAGTCGAGCGCCTCCGCCATCGAGGTGGGAAAGTAGACCACCGCCTGGTAGGGCGGTACGGCGTTCTCGGGCAGGAAGAGGTAGACGGGGACCCGTTCGTCACCGTACGCGGCGTCGAAAGAAATCTCTTCCAGACGCCAGTGGGGAGGAGAGTCGTCCACCGACTCGACGCGAGCGTTCAGGGGAGTCTCGTCGTAGTCGTAGACGCTTTCCAGGACGGCAAAGACCTCGTCCGAGACCGGGTCTTCCCGGTCGACGTCGGCTCGAGCCATCTCCACCGGGCCGGTCAGCTCGGAGGGGAGCGGCTCGGGGTAAACCACGCAACGAAATCCGTGGGTCGGCTCACGGGCGAAGGGAGTGTCGGCCTCCGGGGTCAGGAACAGATAGGTCGGATCGTTCCAGGCCCCTCCCAGCAGGTAGCGCCTTTCGCCGGTGGCGGTAGAGCTCCACTCCTTGAGGTTGCCGGCCATGTCGTAGGTACCGTAGGGACCCAACCCCTGCCACCGGCCGACCGGAGCGGGACCCTCACCGGAGAAGTTCGAGACCAGCAGGATGTCGGATCGGTACGACGGGTCGGCCGCCCGAAGCCAGTGATGGATCGTGGGCAGACTCTTGCCGGCCCACTCGGCGTAGGCCGCCGCCTCGTGCCAGCTGACTCCGCCCACCGGCAGGTCGCCCTGGCCTTCGGGATGGGCGCCGAGCTCCCAGGTCGCGGGTCCGGGGCGACCGGTCTTGTCGCGGAACAGATCCAGCGCCTCCTCCCGGCCCAGAGTCTCCCCATCCCGGACGAGGGCGTGCTTCCAGAGCTCGGGACGCCGGTAGCCACCGTCGTCGACGAACTCCTGGAACGCGCTGTTGGTGACCTCGTGTCGGTCGATCCAGAAGGCGTCGAGCTCTCTCGCGGGAAGCTGGCCGGAGAGGGTGTTGGTCGAGCCGGCCGGAACCCGGACCATCCCTTCGGGAGCCGAGCCGGCCGGCCACAGTGTCGCCTCCAGGAGGAGCCGTCCGTGGCCGAGCTCCAGAGTCGGCGCCACCTCGATCGTCTCGTAGCCCTCCTTCGCGATCCGGAAGCGATGGAGGGTTTCGGGAAGCAGCACCTCTTCGATCGGTGAGCGGCCGAGGGTCACCCAAGGCTCGTCGACGGCCAGATAGGGCTTGGCCGCGATCTGCGCCCCGGTCGGCTGAGTGCGAATCGAGACGGGGATCGTGAATCGTTTCCACAGGCGCTCCAGGTGTGGATCGCCGGGGATCTCGTGTTCGGCTTCCCGGGCCAGCCGGTACGCCTCGGCGAGGTCGTCCTCCTCGATCAACCGCTCGATCTCCGGCAGGGCGACCCTTCGGGCCCACCGTGCTTCCCGACCCCGGTGCCAGAGCCAGACGCCTCCGACGAGGAGGACCGTGAGCACGACGGCGGCCGGGATCAGGACCCGGGGCCGCCGTAGGTAGGCCTTCAGATCGAACGGGGCGGCCGCGAGGCGAGCCCGGACGGCACGGAGCTCTTCCTCGAGCTCGATCGCCGTCGGATAGCGGTCGGCAGGATCTCTCCGGAGGCACTTCCGAACGATCTGCTCCAGATCTTCGGGGATCCCGGGCCGAGCCGTCCCGAGAGACGGGGGAGCGGTCTCCCGGCGGGCGGCCCCCGAGTTCTCGGGGAAGGGACGACGGCCGGCCAGCATCTCGTACAGGACGATTCCGAGAGCGTAGACGTCGCTGCGGGCGTCCACCTCTCGACCCTCCGCCTGCTCGGGTGACATGTACACCGGGGTCCCCAGAACGGCACCCTTCTGGGTCAGCGCCGGACTGGCCATCGTCGGCGCTTCGGCGTCCACCGTATCGGCGGGTCGGGTGAGCTTGGCCAGACCGAAGTCGAGAACCTTCAGGCGCCCTCCCGAGTCGATCATCAGGTTGGACGGCTTCAGGTCGCGGTGTACGACGCCCGCGTCGTGGGCGGCGGCGCAGGCCGAGGCCACCTCGATCGCCCAGTCCAGCGCCTCCTCGACCGGCAAGCCCTCGTCCGGAATCTTTTGGTCGAGGGGCTCCCCCTCGAGGTACTCCATGGCGATGAAGTCGACCATCCCGTCTTCGGACGGCGCCCGATCGATCTCGTAGATGGTGACGATGTGGGGATGGTTGAGCGCCGAGGCCGTTCGGGCCTCCTGTGCCAGCCGCTCGCGCCGCTCGGGATCGGCCACCAGGCGAGGAGGCAGGAGCTTGAGGGCGACCTGACGGCCCAGCCGGGTGTCCACCGCCCGGTAGACGACCCCCATTCCTCCCTCCCCGATCTTCTCGAGGATCTCGTAGTGGCTCAGAGTGCGGCGGGACATCCAGAGCTCTGATGCCGGGGGTGAAAAAGTGGCTTTCTGAAAAGCCAGCCTGGCACGCCCCGGCGGGACTCCTTCACCCGACGACTTTCGAGCGATCGTCGAGCTCGAACGGTAATTTCCCCGGATACCATGCAGGTGCGGTTATCCCGGGAACTGATTCGATGGATCGTCGACGACGAGTCCATCCCGTGCGAACTTTCTCTTCCCACGGGATCGACGAAGAGTCACAGCCAACACCGGAGATAGGCCCAATCTCCGGGCACCCGGGGTTGGTTTGAGACACTCGGCAACCCCCCCTGGCAAAGAGGTGTCGCCAGGGCGTGGGCGGCGCTACCGATCTTCGTTCGATTCGTCCCGGGGGTCGTCGTCCGGATCGAGATAGGTGATTCCCCAAGGGCCGTCGCCGTTGAGCTGGAAGACCGCCGGATCGTCCCGGGTAAAGCCGATCATGGGCACACCCTCGTCGACGACGGCGAGGGAGTCGGGCCCGAGCTCTGTGGCGTCCTCCTCGTCCAGGTTCTCACCCGCAGCCATGTAGATCGTGCCCTCGAGGACCGTGACCCGCTCGGCCGCCGGGTGGACGTGCGCCGGGACGTAGTAGTTGGCGGGGACCTTCAAACGCAGGGTGAACGGACCCTCCTTCGAAGGATCTCCTTCGAGGACCGCCATCTCGGCTCCTGGCGGCATCGACGCGACGTCGGTCCACTCGAGCTGGTCTGCCGTGACCATGAGGTGGCCGGTCTTCCCGTGCTCTTTCTCCCCCTGCTTCTCCTCGCCAGCCAGTGACGGCGCGGCGAAAGCCGTCAGCACCGCCAGTACGCTTACTCCTACCGTCGACAAGATTCTCATCCCATCCTCTCTTTCCTGATTGTCGCTCTGAAAGCTTCGACCTTCTATCTTAGCTTCTCGAAGGCGGATCTCCAATCGCCGGTTGGAGACCTGCCCGACTTCGGGCGGTCAGCCCCGGACCCCGGGCTACCGCCGCCGTCCGGAGCCTCCTCCTCCGCAGGCGAAGCCGCGGGACCTACTCCAGGCCGCCTGGAGGGATTCCACCGCGCTCAGAGCCAACCCTTCCGCTTGAAGAACCAGAGGAGCCCCGCGGCCACCGCGATCATCAGGCCCCAGACTGCGGGGTAGCCCCACTCCAGACCCAGCTCCGGCATGTGCTGGAAGTTCATGCCGTAGACCCCGGCGATGAAGGTCAGGGGGATGAAGAGAGAGGCCATTACGGTGAGGACCTTCATGACCTCGTTCATCCGGTTCGAGACCCGGGAGAGGTAGACGTCGAGCATCCCGGTGGCCAGGTCCCGGTAGGTCTCGGTGAGATCGAGGATCTGCACCGCGTGGTCGTAGCAGTCCCGGAGGTAGACCCGGGTCGACTCCCGGACCAGAGGGGGCTCCTGGCGCTCGAAGGCGGTCAGGACCTCCCGCTGGGGCCAGACGCTCCGCCGGAGGGTCAGGAGGTCCCGCCGGATCCCGTGGATCCGCTCCAGGGTCTCCTCCGTCGGCTCCTCGATCAGCTCGTCCTCCAGGGCCTCGATCCGCTCCCCGAATCGCTCCAGGATCGGGAAGAAGGCGTCCACCAGGGCATCCACCAGGGCATAGGCCAGGTAGTCCGCCCCGGAGGATCGGATCCGGTTCCCCTTGCGGATCCGCTCCCGGACGGCGTCGAAGTCGTCCCCCTTCGTCTCGTGGAAGGTGAGGACGCATCCCCGGGTGAGGAAGAGGGAGACCTGGTCCGATTGGAGCTCCTCTTCCCGGACCTCGAGACGCTTCAGGACCAGGAAGAGGTGGTCCTCGTAGACATCGAGCTTCGGACGCTGCACGGTGTGGAGGACGTCCTCCAGGGCCAGGGGGTGGAGGCCGAAGGCCTCACCCAATCCCCGGAGGAGCTCCACGTCGTGGAGCCCGACGACGTGGATCCAGGTGACGGAGTCGGAATCCCGGTAGGGGAGGAGCTCCTCCACTCCCTCCACCGTCTTCTCGTCGAGAGTCTCGGCCCCGAAGTCCATGACCTGGATCGCGACCTCCTCGACCCGACGCTCCGGGGGCGGCTCGAGGGTGCCGGGAGCCGTCCCGGGCCGCTTGGCTCGGGAGAGGAGGGAACGGCCGGGAAGGGATCCCAGGCGCAATCTCTTTCCTCGGCGGCTCATTCGGCGACTCCTTTCTCCCGGCTCGTCTCGTACCCGGTCTTCCTGCCCGCGCGAAACCCCTCCCGCGCTTCCCCGGGCCCGTCTCTGCCCTCGGCAAGGGCCGTCGGATCACCTCGTCCGACGAGGGAGCCACCCGACGAGAATTCCAGACGGCAACGACGCAGAGGGCTCGAACGATCTTCCACGGCTTCGACGGTTCGTAACCCAGGATAGCGCCTTGCACCGACGCGGTGACATCGTCTGCGCGGGAGACCCCGGCCGAAAGGGGCCGAGGACCAGGACTGGACGCGGGAATGGATGCTTCGGAGGGCACACCGCGGCGCTCACGACGGGATCATCCCTTCCTTCCGCGCACCCGCCCGGGCCGTCCGAGTAAGATCGACACGGGGAGCCTCCATGAGCCGCCGACTCCGAGACGAGATCAAGCAGACCAAGCCGTTCACCAGCCCCCGGGAGGAGGCATACCTCAATCTCCAGCGGTCCGCCGCTCTCCTCGAGCAGCAGCTGGCCCGGTTTTTCAAGAGCTGGAAGCTCACCCCCACCCAGTACAACGTGCTCCGGATCCTCCGGGGTGCCCACCCGGAGGCCCTGCCCTGCCGGGAGGTGGGAGACCGTATGGTGACCCCGGTCCCCGACGTCACCCGGCTCCTGAGCCGTCTGGAGGAGAAGGAGATGGTGCGCCGGAGCCGGGGGACGACGGATCGCCGGGTGGTGCTGGTCACGGTCACGGATTCCGGGCGGGAGCTCCTGGACGAGATCGAAGGGCCCCTCCGGGAGCGCATGAAGGAGCTCCTGGGCCACATGGAGGCCGATGACCTCCGGGAGCTGAGCCGGCTCCTGGAACGGCTCCGGGACCGGTAGGTGGACACGACCGGGTCGGTACGCCGGCCGAGATCTCCGCGGAGACTCGCCCTGGTCCTGGGCGGGCTGCTCATCGGCTGCACCCCCCCGGGTGGGGAGCCAAGCGGAACGCAGGCGCTTCCCGTCGCCGTCTCGGTCCCGCCCCTGGCCGACGTGGTCGAGGCGATCGGAGGCGACGGGGTCGGCGTGGTGATCGCCCTGCCGCCGGGCCGGGATCCCCACTCCTTCGAGGTCTCTCCCCGTCGGGCAGCGGCGCTGGAGACCGCTCGACTGGTGGTGACAGTCGGCTCGGCCGCCCTTCCCTGGGAGGAGCTCCTGACCGGGTCGAAGGCCCCCGTCAGGCTCGTGCTCGGAACCTCGAACACCAGGGCGACGGGGACGGGGTCGCCTGGAACCTCGTCCTCCGGGAGCGGGCCCCCGGAGACCGGGGCGGCCGACCTCCACCGGTGGCTCGACCTGACGGAGGTCGAAGAGACCATCGACCCCCTCGTGTTGGCCTTGGCGGAGCTGGATCCCGGGAACAGAGACCGGTATCGGAGCCGAGCCGAGCGGTTCCGGAACCGCGTCACGAAGCTTCGGGCCGAGGTGGACGGACTGCTGAGGCCCTGGAGGGGGGCGGTGTACTTCGTGGACCACGGGGCCTGGTCCCCCCTGACCCGCCCCCGAGGGCTCGTGGAGCGGGCCCTGGCGGAAGGCCACCGGGAGGCGACGCCGGCGACCCTGGCCCGGAGGATCGAGGAGGCCCGGAGGATCGGCACTACCACCCTCTTCGTACGGCCCGGCCGGCTCTCCGGGGCTGCCGAGTCCTTTCTCGAGGCCACCGGAGCCCGGCCGGTGGTCCTCGATCCCCTGGCCCGTCCCTGGGAGGAGACGATCCGCACCGCCGCCGGATCGATCGCGGAGGCCCTCCGTGGCCGATGAGATCCGGATCCGGGTGGACGGGGTCACCGTCGGCTACGGCCGGGACACGGTCCTGGAAGACGCCTCTCTGATCGTCCGGGATGGCGATTTCCTGGGCATCATCGGCCCGAACGGAGGCGGCAAGACGACCCTGATCAAGGCGATGCTGGGCCTCCTGGAGCCGTGGCGGGGCACGGTGGAGCGCCGAAAGCTCGAGCGGCCCGGCGCCATGGGCTACGTCCCCCAGCTCGGTCCCCTGGAGCAGCAGCCTCCCCTCCGCGTAGAGGAGCTCGTCGCCCTGGGGCGCCCCCGCTACCTGTCCCGGCGGGAGTCCCGGGAGGTGACCCGGGACGCGGTCCGGACGACCCTGGAACGGGTGGGGCTCCAGGAGCGCTCCGGAACCCTGGTGGCCGACCTCTCCGGCGGTCAGTGGCAGCGGACCCTGGTGGCCCGGGCCCTGGTCGCCGAGCCGGAGATCCTCTTCCTGGACGAGCCGATGGCCGCCGTGGACGCGGAGTTCCGGAGGGTCCTGGTGGAGCTGCTCCAGGAGCTGAACCGGAGGATCCCGGTGGTGGTGGTGACCCACGACCTGACCCCCTTCGCCCAGGTGGTGCGGCAGATCGCCTGCGTCAACCGGGCCGTCCACTACCACCCCGAGGGCAAGCTCACCCCGGAGAGCCTGGAAGAGGTCTACGGCTGCCCGGTAGAGCTGATCAGCCACGGGGTTCCCCACCGGGTGCTCCCGCCCCACGGGGAGGGACCGTGACGGAGCTTCTCCAGCACTCCTTCGCCGTCCACGCCCTGCTGGCGGCACTCCTGGCGGGGATCGTCGGGGGCCTCGTGGGCACGTTCGTGGTGGTCAAGCGGCTCGTGTTCCTGGCCGGAGGTCTCAGCCACGCCGCCTTCGGGGGCGTGGGGCTCTTCCTGTTCCTGGGAGCCGACCCCCGGGTGGGGGCGTTCCTGGCCGCCCTGGCCGCCGCCCTGATCCTGGCCCGATGGGAGCCCGGCCGGGGGGCGGGAGACGACGTGGTCATCGGGATCCTGTGGGCCGCGGGGATGGCTCTGGGAGCCTTCCTCCTCGCCCTGACGCCGGGCTACGGGCCCGGCCTGGGCACCTACCTGTTCGGAAACATTCTGGGAGTCGGTCGGGAGGAGCTCGTGGTGGGAGGCGTGGTCACGGTCGTCCTGGTGGTCCTCCTGGTCCGGTACTACCGACCGCTCCTGGCCGTGGCCTTCGACGAGGACTTCGCCCGTCTCCAGGGCGTTCCCGTGGACCGGTACCGCTACGGTCTCCTGGTCGCCCTGGCCCTGGCCCTGGTCTTCCTCCTCCAGCTCGTGGGGATCGTCCTGGTGCTGGCGCTGTTGACCATCCCTCCCCTCCTGGCCCTCCGCTTCGCGTCCCGGTTCGCCGTGGCCCTGGCGCTGTCGGCCCTGGTGGCCGTCCTGCTGGCCGAGGGAGGGCTGCTCGTCTCCTTCGCCTGGGACCTGCCGGCGGGGCCGACGATCGTTCTCGTCGGAGTCCTGCTCTTGGCGATGACGGCGGGCGTTTCCCGCCTGACCGGACGGCACCGTTCCTGGTGACGATCTTGCATCTTCAAAAGGACAGCAGGCCCCCGGTGAGGCGATCTCGCCGGAACCCGATCATCCGCCGACCCCCGGAGAGACCATGACCCTGGACGTCGTCGATCCCGCCACCGGAAGGAAGCTCCGATCCCACGAGGAGATGGAGGCCGACGAGCTCGAGGAGATCCTGGCCGCCGCGACACGGGTCCAGGAGGAATGGGCCCGGACCCCCTTCCCCGAGCGCAGCCGGAGAATGCGCCGGGCGGCCGACCTCCTCCGGGAACGGAGCGACCGCTACGCCCGCCTGATGACCGAGGAGATGGGAAAGCCGATCGGAGCCGGACGGTCCGAGGCGGAGAAGTGCGCCTGGGTCTGCGAGTACTACGCGGAGCACGCCGAGGCGTTCCTCTCGCCCCGGAGGGTGGAGACCGACGCCTCCGAGAGCTTCGTCGCCTTCCGGCCCCTGGGGGTGATATTGGCCATGATGCCCTGGAACTTCCCCTTCTGGCAGATCTTCCGGTTCGGGGCTCCGGCGCTGATGGCCGGCATCGGCGCGCTGTTGAAACACGCGTCCAACGTCCCCGGCTGCGCCCTGGCCATCGAGGAGCTCCTCCGGGAGGCCGGCTTCCCCGAGGACCTCTTCCGTGCCCTGCTGATCGACACCGACCCCGTGGCCGACCTGCTGGAGGATCCCCGGGTGGAGGCCGCGACCCTGACCGGCAGCGTCCGGGCGGGACGGGCGGTGGCGACTCAGGCCGGCGCCGCGCTGAAGAAGACGGTCCTGGAGCTCGGAGGCAGCGACGCCTACCTGGTCCTCTCCGACGCCGACCTGGAGCGGACCATGGATCTCTGCGTCGAGAGCC
>JAWVZJ010000086.1:0-8757 GCA_033722255.1 Thermoanaerobaculia bacterium
CCGCAGGGCCTCCGGTGCCGCGGATCCTGGTGGCCCCGGACGCCTTCAAGGGCACTCTCTCGGCCCGGGAGGCCGCCCTTGCCATCCGGGACGGGCTCCGGGAGGCGGCCCGGCGGTTGGGCCGCAGGTGGGCCATCTGACGATCGAGAGGCCGGACGGGCACTGGCTTCCGGGGCGATCACCTGGCTCGGGAGGACGACGGCCGATCGCCGACGGACGCGCCTCACCCCTCGAGGTGAGGCCCGAACCTCTTCAACAGGGCCCCCTTCGGCAACGCCCCCGAGACGCGATCCACGGCCTCGCCGTCCCGGAAGAGGATCAGGGTCGGGATCCCCGAGACCCGAAACCGGTTCTGGAGACCCGGATGAGCGTCGACGTCGACCTTGACCACCTTGAGTCTCCCGGCCTTCTCCCGGGCAACCTCCTCCAGGACGGGGGCCACGGCGTGGCAGGGCCCGCACCAGTCGGCCCAGAAATCCACCAAGACGGGCACTCCGGCCTCGATCTCCCGGTCGAAGGTCGATTCGGTAACCGAGACGACCCACGGGAGGTACGCTCGGCAACGACCGCAGCGGGGGACCCGCTTCCCGGCGTCACCGCCCAACCTGTTCGTCGCGCCACAGGCGGGACAGTCCACGAGCTCCGCACCCATGCCCCGATTGTACGTCGGATTCCACCGCGCTGTCCCCTCCCGGTCCCGGATCTCGGACCCGAAGGGCCGGCCCCAGATCATCGAGCGGTCAACTACCCATTTTCATCCTCCTGAATGCCCGAAGCACGCGAGGGGCATGCGTAGCTGCCAAGGAATCTCCTCCGACGCCTTCTCGGACGGAGGCCCTGCCTTCACCGGGTCGAACTCGTTCTCGACCAGCGGCTCCGCCTCCGACTGCGCCACATGGCAGGAGAGGCAGTAGTACCGAGATCCGACGATCTCCTCCTTCGTCTTCTCCGGGGCGTTCCGATTGTCCACGTAGTGGCTCTCCGGAATCGGCGTGGGATCTCCCTCCTCCGCCTCCTCGATCCCGTGGCAGCCGACGCAGAAGTTCGCGTCCAGCTCCAGGGGCAGGAAGTCCTGGACTCCGTGGGGGATCACCGGCGGCATCTCCGGATGGGCGGGATCCTGGAGGGGGGCCTCTCCGGGGTAGGCCTCGTTCCAGGAGACGGGGGGCGGGGTGTACACCTCGAAGACCGAGCCTTCCACCAGGGAGATCCCCTCGGGAGGAATCCCCTTCTCCCCTTTCGCTTTCTCCTCCGCTCCCGTGGCCGGCCAGGTGGCCAGGATCACCATCGTTCCGACTGCGACGAGCCGCCTCATGATCGCCTCCCTTCCGACGATTCGTCCGATCCCCGGACCGGCCTGACCCGGACGGCGCACTTCTTGAAGTCGGTCTCCTTGGAGATCGGACAGGTGGCGTCCAGGGTCACCTTGTTGATGAAGACGCCCTCGTCGAACCAGGGGACGAAGACCAGGCCCCGGGGAACCGGGTTCCGTCCCTCGGTCTCCACCCGGGCCTGGATCTTGCCCCGCCGAGACTCGACCCAGGCCAAATCGCCCCTCTCGAGATTCCTCGCCTTCGCGTCCTCCCGGTGAATGTAGAGCAGGGCCGTGGGCATGGCCGAGTGCAGCTCCGGGACCCGCCGCGTCATAGTCCCGGAGTGCCAGTGCTCCAGGACGCGGCCGGTGCTGAGCCAGAGGTCGTACTCCTCCCCTGGGCTCTCGGCCGGAGCGGCGTAGGGACGGAAGAAGATCTTCGCCTTTCCGGCCAGGGACCTCTTCTCGGGATCGGTGATCTCGTCCAGGTCCCCTCGGGGCAGGGACTTCAGGGCCGGGCCGTAGAACTCGAACCCCGCTCCCTTCTTCACGTAGGGATCGTACTCCCCATTGAACCGCCAGCGGGTCTCCTCCCCGTTCCGGACCGGCCAGCGGAGACCCCGGACGTCGTCCCGGTAGTAGACGTCGAAGTCCGCCAGGTCGTGGTAGTGATCCCGTCCGAACCGGACGTACTCCTGGAACAGGGCCTTCTCCGGGAACCAGTCGATTCCCGCCGCCTCCGCGGTGCAGTTGGCGTGGCCCTCCGCCACCGGGTCCGGCCACTCGAAGGCCCGGTTCGCCTCGGTGGCGAAGAGGACGTCGTAGAGGCTGGTCTCCGGCCCGTACCCCATCGTCTTCGCCGCCGACAGGACCGAAGGCAGCTTCCCCGCCTCGAAGCCCTCCGCTTCCAGACCCGGAACCGGCTGCTCACCCCAGACCTCCTTCAGGGTGAACCGCTTGGAGAACTCCATCACCTGCCAGAGGTCGGAGCGGGCCTCCCCCGGCGGGAGGACCTGCTGCCGCCAGAGCTGAGTCCGCCGCTCCGAGTTCCCGTAGGCCCCCCACTTCTCGAAGTGCATGGCCGCCGGGAGGATCAGGTCCGCCACCTTGCTGGACAGGGTGGGATAGACGTCGGCCACCACGATGAAGTTGTCCATCTCCCGGGCGGCCTGGATCCAGTGATTGGCGTTGGCCGTGGACTGGAAGGGGTTGGTGACCTGGACCCAGAGCCAGCGCAGGGAGCCGTCCTCGAGATCCCGCATCATCTTGGTGATGTGGCTCCCCACCTTCGGATTCAGGGTCTTCGGGGGCAGCTTCCAGATCTCCTCCGAGCGTTTGCGGTGCTCCGGGTTCCCCACCACCATGTCCGCCGGGAGCCGGTGGGCGAAGGTCCCCACCTCTCGGGCGGTCCCGCAGGCCGACGGCTGCCCCGTCAGCGAAAAGGCGCCGTTCCCGGGCTTCGCCTGCTTGCCCGTCAGGAGGTGGACCATATACGCCTGCTCGTTCACCCAGGTGCCTCGGCTGTGCTGGTTGAATCCCATGGTCCAGTAGGAGACCACCTTCCGATCCGGATCGGCGTAGAGGTCCGCCAGCTCCCGGAGCTTCTCCTTGAACGCCCCCAGGTCCTCCTCCGGGTCTCCCTTCGCCAGCTCGGCCACGAAGTCCAGGGTGTAGGGCTCCAGGGCTCGCCGGAGCTCCTCGAAGGAGATCAGCCAGTGCTTCCCGGCCGAGTCGGCGTTCTCCTGGGGCACCACGTGTCTCTGGTCGGGATCCTTCCGCTGGGCGATCGCCTCCGCCCGGGTCAGGACCACGACCTCCTCCCGCTTCTGGATCTCCTCCTCGGCCTCGAAGGCGTACTCGTCGGTGGGACGCATCCCGTACCCGATGTCGTAGGGGCCGGTGGCGAAGACGCAGTTCTCGTCCACGAACTCCCGGTCCACCGCGTCCCGCTCCACGATCTCCCGGGCGATGTAGTTCCACACGGCCAGGTCGGTCTGAGGCGCGATGACGATCTCCGTGTCCGCCAGGTCCGAGGTCCGGTTCCGGAAGGTGGTCAGGTTGACGACCCGATACTCGTCGTCCCCCAGACGGCGATCCGCCACCCGGGCCCAGAGCATGGGGTGCATCTCGGCCATGTTGGCCCCCCAGGTGACCACGGTGTCCGTGAGCTCGATGTCGTCGTAACACCCCGACGGCTCGTCGATGCCGAAGGACTGCATGAATCCGGCCACCGCCGAGGCCATGCAGTGCCGGGCGTTGGGGTCGATGTTGTTGGATCGCCAGCCCGCCTTGGTCAGCTTGACGGCGGCATACCCCTCCTGCACCGTGTACTGGCCGGAGCCCATGATCCCCACGGCCGTGGGACCCTGCTCCCGGTCAAAGCGCTTGAACTGGCGCTCCATCTCGTCGAAGGCCCGGTCCCAGCTCACGGGGACGAAGTCACCCTTCTTGTGGAACTCTCCGTCCTTCATCCGCATCAGCGGCTTCTCGAGTCGATCGGCGCCGTAGTGGATCTGGGCGTTCGCGTAACCCTTCACGCAGAGGAGACCCCGGTTCACGGGGTTCTCCGGGTCTCCCTTGACGGCGACCACCCGTTCCCCGTCCGTGGCCACCTGGATCCCGCAGCCGACCCCGCAGAACCGGCAGACACCCTTGTCCCAGCTCCATCCCTCCCGGTCGCCGGGTTTCGCCCCGGCCGGCAGAGGGAGACCCACACTCAGGGCGGCGGCCGCGGCCACGCTGGCCTTCACGAACTCGCGACGGGACAGCTCGTTTCTCATCACTTCCCTCCGGGGAGATCCTCTTCGTCGTCGATACGGTGCTCGACCAGTGCGGCCATGGTCACCGTGGGCAACCTCTGGATCCGCTGGAGACCCTCCTCCTGGTCTCCCACCGTCTCGGTCTCCTGCACGGCGATGATGCGGCCGCTGTCGGGATAGCAGTAGTGCACCTCCACCCCCGGCAGCTCCTCCAGCTGGGCTCGGCAGCGATCGAGGCAATCCATCTCGGTCAGGACGAGGATGCCCGAGTAGTGCCGCATCACGCCTCGAATCCTACGTGCCTCCCGCGCGCGAAACCACCGCCCTCGCGGGTGGGCATCCTCCCACTCCTCCGGGTAGGTCCCTGTCCCCATCCCCTTCTCGACGCGCGGCTACTCTGAAAAGGGGCCCATTCCGACCGAAGACTCCACCGCGGGAGGTCCGCAGGGCGCGGGAGCGGGGCCGGGAGGCGGGTTCTCTCGAGCGCTCTTCACAGACCGTCAAAGGACATCGACCCGCGCCTTTGGCGCGGGTGCCCCGCCGGCGCGAAAACGAGCACAGACGCGGGCCCAGGGTGAAAGATCACATAGCCCGCGCCGTCCCCTCCCGGCCCCGCTCCCGCAACCGGAGGACCGGCCCAGGATCATCATATGGTCAGCCCGCCATTTTCATCCTCATGAGTGCCCGAAGCAACGCGACGGGCATGCGTGGCTGCTATTCGTCCTCCCGCGTCCACCCGGGCCCCACGATCACCTCGAGGGCCCCGGCCTCGACCTCGAAGACCAGGTTCCCGGTGACGAAGGGCTCACCGTCCAGCTTCCAGGGCATCGACGGCTCGCTCCGGACCTCGACCTCCTGCGCCTGCCGGAAGAGGATGTACTCTTCGGTCTCTTCCAGGTGCCGGCCCACGAGGACCCGGGGAGCCAGGGCCGTGAGGGCGGCCAACCCGCAGGCCCGGACCACGATCACGTCCACGACCCGGTCGTCCAGCTCGGCGTAGGGCGCTGCGGGAATGCCGCCGGCGATGAACCGTCCGTTGGCCACGGCCACGTTCAGGGCCGGACCGACCCAGGCCTCCTCACTGTCCAGCCAGAGCTCCACCTCGTACTCCGAGCGCTCCGGCAATCGTTCCACGGCGGCCCGGAAGAAGGCGAAGGGTCCCCAGGTCTGCTTGATATCGGAGGTGAGGGTCTCCCGGACGTTCCCCCCGAATCCTCCGGCGGCCATGTTGGCGAACCAGTGGTCCTCCTCTCCGGCCCGGGCCCGGACGAGATCGATCGTGGCCGTCTTCCCCTGTTCCAGGACCTCCAGGCTCTCCTCGATCTCGAGGGGAAGGCCCAGGCTTCTGGCGAAATCGTTGCCGGTCCCGGCGGGCACGACCCCGAGCTGCACTCCACCGGGCTCCGGCGCCAGGCCGTTGACCACCTCGTTCACGGTCCCGTCTCCCCCAACCGCAACCACCCGTTCCGCCCCCTCCTGGACGGCCCGGCGGGCGATCTCCTCCGCGTGCCCCTCCCGCTCGGTCTCCACCAGGGTAGCGTCGATCTCCGCGAACCGTCGACGGACTCGATCCTCTCCCTCCGGGCCCTCCCGGGAGCGAGGGTTCATGATGACCATCGTCTTCATGTCCGTCCCCTCCGGGACCCCTCCCCCTCGCTGGACCGGACCGGGATATACTTTTCGCTCCCTTCAGAACGGAAGATCCAATTCGACAGGAGAGGTTTCGTCATGGGCATCCATCGTATCCTCCACAGCGTCCTCGCCATTCCGGTCATCCTGGCCCTGGCGCCGGTTCCGGTCTCCGCCGGCTCGGTCTCCCGGAGCGTACCCTTCGAGCTGGACGAATGGATCGAGCTCGAGGCCTCCGACGGTCCCGTGACCCTCCACCGACTCCGCATCGAGGAGATCCGGGGAGGGCTCACCAAGTCCAAGCTCTTCCGTCCCGGCAACGACGAGTACCTGGAAACGATCCGGATCGAGCTGGTGTACAGCAACGAGGCCGATCGGGACTGGGAGGCCGATCTCGACATCCGCTGGCTCGACGACCAGGGTCGGGCGATCGACGGATACCACGACGAGGAAGACCTGGACGACGACGAACGACATGAGGACACCACGGTGACCCTCTCCACCCTGCGATACGGGCTGGATCGAGCGGAGACCCTGGAGATCGGAATCGAGTTCTATCCGGACTGAGATGACTCGGACTTTCTCCTGGGACGGGCTCCGGACGAGCCTGGCCAGAAGGAAGAACAGCGCCCCCGACGCTCCGTCGTCGTCGGAGAGCCGAGAGGCGGCGGTCGCGGTCCTGCTCCGCCGGCGAGAGCCAACGGGACTGGAGGTCCTCTTCATCCGCCGGGCGGAGCACCCGGAGGATCCGTGGTCCGGCCACATGGCCTTCCCCGGAGGACGGGTCGACTCCGAGGACGCGGGACCCCTGGACGCGGCCCTCCGGGAGACCCATGAGGAGATCGGCCTCGATCTCCAGAGGCGGGCCCCGGAACTGGGCAAGCTGCCGGCCATCCCCGTGATCGGTCGAGGCCGGCGACTCCCGATGGTCATTCACCCCTTCGTCTTCGCGGTGCCCCCTTCGGACGTCGAGCTGTCCCTGAACTACGAGGTCGAGGAGGCCCTCTGGATCCCCGCTCGGCTCCTGGGCGACCGGGCTCGGCGGGGGGCCTTCCTCTGGCGGAACGGACGGACCCCGGCCCGGATCTACATGCCCTGCCTCGACCATCGGGGTCGCCGGATCTGGGGACTGACCCTCCGGATGGTCGACGATCTGGTGGAGGTCATTGCCGGCACCGATCGGTGACGACCCGGCCCGGGGGACGGACCCTGGGACCGCTTCCCCGGGATCGGTGGGCCTACCGCGAGCTCAACGGGAGACCGATCGCACTCCGAGGACTCTCTTCGCCTCCTCCCCGGGGGCCTCCCGGACGAGCCTCGGAACCAGATAGCCGGGGAGCCGGGCCGCCATCTCTCCCACGATCCGCCGGGCCTCCGTCGCCGGGACCCGGAAATGGGCCGCCCCCGCCACCGGATCCAACAGGTGCAGGTAGTAAGGAAGGGCTCCGGCGTCGAAGAGCCGGCGGCTCAGTTCCTCCAGGATCTCCGGTGCGTCGTTGACTCCCCGGAGCAGGACCGACTGGTTCAGGACCAGGGGACCGGCCGACCGGAGGTCTCCCAGGGCCTCCTCGGCCGACTCGTCGATCTCCCGGGGGTGGTTGGCGTGGACCACGAAGACCGTCCGGAGCCGGGTGGCCCGGACCCATCGCAAGAGATCATCGGTTACCCGAGAGGGGACGACCACCGGCCACCGGGTGTGGATCCGGAGGGTCTTCAGATGAACGATCCTCCCCAGACGTTCCACCAGCGCCGCCAGTCTCCCGTCGGCGACGGAGAGGGGGTCGCCCCCGCTCAGGATGACCTCTCGCAACGATCCGTCCGCTTCGAGATGCTCCAGGACCTCGTCCCAACCCTCGCTCCAGCGCTGGTGCTCCGGATAGGGAAAGTGCCGCCGGAAACAGTACCGACAGTGGACGGCGCAGGCACCGCTCACGATCCAGAGCGCCCGCCCCCGGTACTTCCGGATCAGGCCGGGGACCGGTGAAGAGCGCTCCTCCCGAAGGGGATCGGTGGTGAAGCCCTCGGCGGCCTCCCGCTCCACTCCCCGGGGCAGGACCTGGAGCAGGATCGGATCCCGGGGATCCCCCTTCTCCATCCGCTCCGCCAGCTCCCGGGGCACCCGGAGCCGGAAGTCCTCCGTCGCCCGGAGGGCCCGGGGCAGGTCCCGGGCTTCGAGATCCAGGAACTCCAGGAGCTCCGGAAGGGAGGTGAAGGCCTGCCGCAAACGCCGTCGCCACAGGGGAGATTCGGAGACCGACCGGGTTCCCGTTATCATCGTGGGCACGATATCCCTGGTCGGGACACCCTTCAAATCGCCCGACCCCCTTCGTTCGTCGGGTATCGTGCCCTTTCTGATGAAGAACCCACAACGATTGGGTCCGGCACGCCGCCGGTCCCGCATCGGGAGTCGCGCATGACCACGCTCAGCACCAATCAGTTCAAGACCGGGCTCAAGATCCTCATGGACGGCGAGCCCTGTGTCATCCTGGAGAACGAGTTCGTCAAGCCCGGAAAGGGCCAGGCCTTCTACAAGGTCAAGTACCGCAACCTCCTCACGGGAAACGTGCTGGAGAAGAACTTCCGGTCCGGCGACAAGGTGGAGGAGGCCGACGTCCTGGAGCAGGAGATGCAGTACCTCTACAGCGACGCCGACACCTGGTACTTCATGGACCCTGAGACCTACGAGCAGCACGCGGCCCGGGGCGAGGCCATGTCCGAGGCCGCTCCCTGGATCAAGGAGCAGGACATGTGCAAGGTCACCCTCTGGAACGGGAATCCGATCTCGGTGGAGCCGCCGAACTTCGTCGAGCTGGAGGTCACCAAGACCGACCCCGGGGTCCGGGGAGACACCTCCTCCGGCGGGAGCAAGCCCGCCACCCTGGAGACCGGGGCCGTGATCAAGGTCCCCCTCTTCATCGACCGGGGAGAGGTGATCAAGGTCGACACCCGGACCGGCGAGTACGTTTCCCGGGCCTGACCCGGGAGACCGTTTCCGACGGTGGGAGACCGGGACTGGCGCCCGACCGCCTCCTGGTCCCGGCTCCGGGCCCGGGCGAG
>JAWVZJ010000087.1:0-8721 GCA_033722255.1 Thermoanaerobaculia bacterium
AGACGGGGGACAGGAAGAGGTTCTGGGGTTTTATGTCCCGGTGGACGAGGCTCTGGAGATGGGCGGCTTCCAGGCCTGCTCCGCCCTGGCGGACGAGCTCGGCGACCTGGTCGGGTCGGCCCCGACCGTGGATCGACAGGAGCCGTCCCAGGTCGATCCCTTCTAGGAGCTCCATCACCAGGAAGCCGGAGCCGTCCGGAAGCTGTCCGGAGTCGTAGAGAGTGACCACTCCGGGGTGCCGGATCCGGGCCACGGCTCGAGTCTCTCTCTGGAACCGGAGACGGGACTGGACGCTCTCGAAGTGGTCGGAGTTCAGGATCTTGACGGCCACCGGTCGTTCCGCCTCCTCGTCTCGTCCCTCGAAGACCGTGCCCACGGCTCCCTCTCCGATCCTTCGGACGAAGCGGTAACGGTTCTGGATCCGGTAGGGCAGATTCCTCCGGGGCGTCCTGAGCCGCCGGCCGTCTCGTTCGCAGAGCTCCCGATCGTGGTCATAGCAGGCTCCACACTCCGGGCAGAGAGCCAGGAGCTCCGCCCCGTCCGCCATGAGCTGCCGGCGGGTCGCACGGCGTCGGGTCTCGAGCTCCAGGAGACTCTGCTGGGTCTGGATCAGCTCCACGACGGAGCCCACGTGGCGGGCCAGGGAGGAGATCAGCCGCTGTTCCGACCCGTCCCATCGGCCCCGAGAACGCTGGAGGCCCAGGGCTCCCAGGATCTCTCCGGACAGGCCTTCCAGAGGTACGAGGGTGCGTTGGTGCGATTCGATCCAGATCTGGCTGGCCGCTGCCTCGGACAGGGAGGGGAGAGACGGAGCCGGAATCTCCCCCCCGGTGATCGGTCGGAGATCGTCTCCCTCCCGGATCCAGAGGTCGACCCGGTCGCATCCCAGCGCGGCGCCGAGGTGATCGGCGACGGACCGGAGACAGGCCGGGATGTTTTCGAGACCTCCCGGCGAGCTGTCCATCAGCTCCGTGACCTTGCTCTGGGCCCGGGCGAGACGCTGCCGGGCCTCCCGGGCCCGCTGTTCCGACGCCTCGAGGAGTCGGACCTTCTCCTCCAGCCTGGCGGTTTGTTCCCGCACCTCTCCTTCCAGCCGCCGGGCACGGGTCCGGAGGGAGCGCTCCCGCCACCGCACGATTCCGCCCAGGGCCAGAAGCCCGCTCGCCGCATACAGGAGGTAGGCCCACCAGGTCCTCCACGGGGGCGGCACCACCGTGATCGGAAGCTCCTCGACGGGAGCCGGGTTTCCGAAGCCGTCCCGGGCCTCGACCCGGAAGACGTAGGGGCCGGGGGGAAGGTTGGTGAAGACCGTCTCCCGGGAGGCGGTCCACTCGGAGGGAGCCTCTTCCCAGCCCTGGAGTTGAGTGCGATAACGGACCTTCTCCAGTCGAGCATGGACCGGGAGCCGATATCCGAAGGAGAGACGATCTCCCCGATGGTCGACCTCTAGCCCGCCCGGTCCGCCGGGGGTCGGTTGGTCGTCCACCCGGATCTGGCCCCAGCGGATCCTGGGCGCCCGATCGGGCCGGACCTCCCGGGCCGGGTCGAGGATCCCCACCCCGTTCTGGGTTCCCACCCAGATTCGACCCTCTCCGTCGGTCAGGGACGCCCCGAAGTTGCACTCGTTGCCGGGGAGACCGTCGAGGGTCGTATAGTGGGCGATGGGCCAGTCGGAAGAGGAGCCCCGGGGAGTGAGTCGGACCACTCCTCGGTTCGTCGTCAGGTAGATCCGTCCCCGAGTGTCTTCCTCGATCCGGTAGATCATCTCGTCCGGCAAGGCGGGTCGGGAACGCTCCTCCAGGACGGTCCAGGCACCGTCGTCATCGTCCAGGGGGCGGAAGGCCAGGCCCCGCCCCGTCCCGACCCAGAGGAGTGACGGACCGGGGCCGGATTGCGAGAGATGGAGGCTCCGAATCTCGTCCGAAGGGAGGCCGTCCCCGACTCCCAGCACGTTCCAGCTTTCCTCTTCCCGGATCGCGAGGCCTCGGTTCGTCGCCACGAGGATTCGGGTCTCGGATCGGGACCCGGATCCGGCTCCTGGAACCTCCAGCAACGCCTCGATCCGGTCGTCGGGGAGGACCCCGGAGCTCGTGTCGAACCGCGTCCACTCCCCGCTGTTCGAGCGAACGGCCACCCCGCCCCCGTAGGTTCCGACCCAGAGGTTCCCCTCTCGGTCCCGGAGGAGGGCCACCACGCCGTGGTTCCCCAGGTCCGGGGGCAGGTTCAGAGCTCGCCACTCCCGGCCCGTCCACTCCGCGAGACCGGAGTCCGTCCCGGCCAGGAGCCCGATCTCGTCCGACGGGTCGGCGGGAGCCAGGAGGCTGAACACCGAGGCGTCGGGCAGTCCGTCCCCGGTTCCGAAAACCCGTCGTGAGCCGTCGGGTCCCATCCGCAGAAGCCCACCGCCCGAAGTTCCGAACCATCGGGTCGGACCTTCCAGGGTCCCCGTCTCCAGGAGACTGACCACGGAGCCCGTGGGAAGTCCCGTCGTCTCGTCGTACCCGATCCAGGCACCGAGGCGGATCCGGTCGAGGCCACTGAGGGTACCCACGTAGAGGGAGGAGGCGAGGTCGGGGCCCTGGATCGGAAGGAGGGAGAAGAGGAAGGGGCTGGAGAGCCCGAACTGCTCGTCGAGGATCGTCCATCGCCCCTCGAACAGCCGTCCCAGACCTCCTCCCTCGGTGGCGATCCAGATCTCGGAGCGGCCGTCGGGCCGGACAATCGGGGAGATGTCGGAGACGTTTCCCCGAGGTATTCCGTCGTCGAGGTTCCAGGTCGACCAGATCTCTTCCCGGAGATCGAGGCGGGCCAGTCGTTCCCTCCCCCCGGCCCAGAGGAACCCCGGGTCCCGGCCGAGGAGAGACAAGGTGGTGACGGTTCCGGACCAGGGAAGGGGGACGGTGATCCACCGGGAGCCGTCCCGAAGCCAGAGGCCCGACGACCGGGTTCCGGCCCAGAGCCGATCGCCGCGTCCGGTGAGGGAGGTCACCACTCCGGAGGGAGCCTCGGGCCCCGAGTAGGTCCGGATCGTGCCGCGACGCCATCGGGCCACTCCGTCCGAGGTCCCGATCCAGAGCTCGAAGTCTCCCCTCCGTCGAACCACCTCCAGGGATCGGATCTCGTCGGTGACGAGACCGTCCTTGGCCCCGTAGCTGCGCCATTCGCCGTCCAGGAGCCGGTGGAGGTCACCGCCGTGGGTGCCGAACCAGACACCGCCTTCGGGATCGAGGGCCAGAGTGCGGGGCCAGTTCGAAGTCGAGGTCGGGGGCATGTCCACGGTGGTCCAGCGCTCTCCGTCCCAGAGGGCGGCTCCGTTCCGGGTCACCACCCATACGCGGCCCTCGGAATCGAGGGCGAGGTCCTCGATGGAGCTCTGGGGCAACCCGTCCCGGTCGGTGAAGGATCGGATCGGCATCCGAAACGGTGTCGGCAGGTCGGACCAGTCCGCGGCCCCCGGGGAGCAGAGACCACCGATCAGGAGGGCGGTGACGAGAAGGCGGCCCATGGCGGAAGCTTAGCCGCTCTCCTGCGGCGCTGATAGCATCCCGGGTCGGAGCCCCACCACTCTCGACGCCCCGACCCATGACCGAGATGTCCCACGACTCGAGCTCTTCGTTCCCGTCCGCGACCCGGGAGGAGTGGAGTGAGCGGGTGCGGGAAGATCTGGGGATCGATGATCCCTCCCGGTTCGTGGAGACCCTCCCCGAAGATCTGGAGGTCGAAGCCCTGTACGGCCCGGAGAACACGGAGCCTCCCCTCCCCCGGATCCGACGGGAGGTGGGGGATTGGGAGAGCTGGCCGATCGTGGACCTCGAGCTCTCCGGTCCCCCGCGAGAAGTCGTCGACGAGCTCGGCTCGCTGGGAGCGGGAGGCGTGTGGGCGAGACCCTCACCCTCGATCGCCACCTCCCAGGTGACCGATCTCCTCGTGGCCGTGAAGGAGCGGGGGCTGGCCTTCGGGATGCTGGGGGGAGCTCCCGCCGCCTCTCTGCTGGCCGCCGCCTGGAGACGCGAGGTGCGGGATCTCCGGGGCTCCCTGGGGATCGATCCCTACCCCGGGCCGGTCCCCGTCGAGACATCGTTCTTGACCGCCGCCGCGGCCTGGGCCAGGGACGAGGCTCCGGGGATGCGGCCGTTTCTCCTGTCCTCCCGGATCCCCGAGGAGGTCGGAGCCGGTGCCGTCCACGAGCTGGCCTGGCTGGCTGCCGGCTCGGCGGAGCTGCTGCGGCGGCTCGCCGGGGAGGGGATGGAGATCCAGGAGGAGGCCGAGGGTCTGGTGTGGTCGGTTCCCGTAGGCCGGGACGTCCATCTCCAGATCGCGAAGCTCCGGGCAGCCCGGGTTCTCTGGGCGATGATCCTGGAGACCGCTGGCGTCTCGCTAGAGGACGCGCCCCTTCGAGTGGCGGCCCGGACCTCCTGGCGAACCAAGAGCCGGTGGGATGCGAAGACGAATCTCCTGCGAGAGACCGTGGAGGCCTTCGCGGCGGTCACCGGGGGCTGCGATTCGCTCACCTGTCGAGCCTTCGACGGAGAACGGACCGAGCTGGGGCGACGGCTCCGCCTCACCCTTCCCCTGGTTCTCCGGGAGGAGGGCCGGCTGGGTCGAGTGGCGGATCCGGCCGGGGGAAGCTGGTACATGGAGAGTCTGACCCGGACGCTGGCCGAGGAGGCATGGACGGAGCTGCAGCGGATCGAGGAAGAGGGAGGGCTGGCCGCGTCCCTGTCGTCCGGATCGGTGACCGGCCGGCTCCGGGAAGCGGCAAAGCGGAGGGAAACCGCGATTCGCCGGCGCCGGGAACCCGTGGTGGGAATCAGCATGTACCCGACTCCGGAAGAGGAGCCGGCCCACCGGAGAGGAGATCTCCGGCCCGGATTCCCGTCGGAAACCTGGGAGGAGCTCGTCCGGGGCTTCGAAGGCGGAAATCGGTTCGGTGAGCTCGTTGGAGAGAGTCCGACGACGTCGACGGCGTTGCCGGAGTCCTGGTCCGACCCGGCTCCCTTCGAGGCTCTCCGGGATCGGGCCGCCGACCGGGGCGGGGGTCCTCGGGCGGTCCTCGTGGGTGTGGGCAGCCTTCGAGAGCTGTCGGGACCCTCGAGCGCTGCGCGACAGCTCCTGGTGGCGGGAGGGTTCCGGGTGGAGGAGCCGGAGCCCTTCGACACCGCCTCCGCGGCCCGGGATTTCCTCGTACACTCCGAGGAGGACCTCGTGGTCGTCGTCCTTCCCCGGCGGACGGAGACCGGGGAGCGACGCCGGATCGTGGAGTCGGTGAGACCGGCCGTCTCCGGTCCCCTGGCGATCCAGGGCTCCGAGCTCTTCGAGGGTGCCGACGCCGTGCTGCCGGAGACGGGGGACGCCGTGGAAGTTCTCGAAACCCTCTGGGAGGAGGTCCGGAGATGAGCCGTAGGGTTCCCAGGTTCGACCTGGTCTCCTTCGAAGAGGCCCTGGGGCGCCTCCGGGAGCCGCCGGCTCCCGAGGAGGCCGCTCGGGAGACACCGGAAGGGGTCGCTTTGAAGCCGATCTACACCGAAGAGGATCGGAAACGGGCCCGGTACGTGGAGAGCCTCCCGGGTTTCCCCCCCTTCCTCCGAGGCCCCTACGCCACCATGTACCGGGGTCGGCCCTGGACGATCCGGCAGTACGCGGGCTTCTCCACCGCCGAGGAGTCCAACGCCTTCTATCGCCGCAGCCTGGCCGAGGGCCAGAAGGGGCTTTCGGTGGCCTTCGACCTGCCGACCCACCGGGGATACGACTCGGATCATCCCCGGGTCGTCGGCGACGTGGGCATGGCTGGCGTGGCCATCGATTCGATCCTCGACATGCGGATCCTCTTCGAGGGGATCCCCCTGGACCGGATCAGCGTCTCCATGACCATGAACGGTGCCGTCCTTCCGGTGATGGCCCTCTACATCGTCGCCGCCGAGGAGCAGGGGGTGGATCACGAAGAGCTCTCGGGGACGATCCAGAACGACATCCTCAAAGAGTTCATGGTCCGGAACACCTTCATCTATCCCCCGGAGCCCTCGATGCGGATCATCGGGGACGTCTTCCGCTACACCTCCCGGGAGATGCCCCGATTCCACTCCATCAGCATCTCCGGCTACCACATGCAGGAGGCCGGGGCCACGGCGGACCTGGAGCTGGCCTATACCCTGGCCGACGGTCTGGAGTACGTCCGAACCGGCCTGGAGGCCGGGCTGGAGGTCGACGACTTCGCTCCCCGTCTCTCGTTTTTCTGGGGGATCGGGATGGACTTCTTCATGGAGGTGGCCAAGCTCCGGGCGGCCCGGGTCCTCTGGGCGGAGACGATCTCCCGGTTCGAGCCGGAGGATCCGAAGTCGCTGATGCTCCGGTGCCACTCCCAGACCTCCGGTTGGAGCCTGACCGCCCAGGACATCCATAACAACGTGTACCGGACCTGCCTCGAGGCCCTGGCCGCGGCGGGGGGGCAGACCCAGTCGCTGCACACGAACTCCCTGGACGAGGCCCTGGCCCTGCCCAGCGAGGAGACGGCCCGGATCGCCCGGAACACCCAGATCCTCCTCCAGGAGGAGGCCGGGACCTGCCGCACCGTGGACCCGTGGGGAGGGAGCCACTACGTAGAGTCCTTGACGGCCGAGCTGGCTGACCGGGCTCGGGAGAGGATGGCCGAGGTCGAGGAGCTCGGGGGGATGGCGGAGGCCATCGCCCGGGGATTGCCCAAGCGCCGGATCGAGGAGGCCGCGGCCCGGACCCAGGCCCGGATCGACTCCGGGGCCCAGACCATCGTCGGGGTCAACGCCTATCGCCTGGAACGGGAGGAGCCGGTGGAGGTGCTCAAGGTCGACAATACCGCCGTGCGTCGGGCTCAGATCGAACGGCTGGAGAGGCTGCGGAACGAGCGGGACGAGGAGGCGACGGCTCGCGCCCTGAAGGCCCTGACCCGTGCGGCGGACAGCGGCGAGGGGAATCTCCTGGAGCTCTCGGTGGAGGCGGCCCGGGCCCGGGCGACAGTGGGGGAGATGAGCGAGGCGTTGGAGAAAGTCTTTGGCCGCTACGAAGCGCCGACCTCCACGATCCGCGGCGTGTACAGTCGGGAGATGGAGAGCGGAGACGGGACCACCGTGGAGGAGGTCCGCCGGAGGGTCGAGGAGTTCGCCGAGCGGGAGGGACGGCGTCCCCGCCTCCTGGTGGCGAAGGTGGGCCAGGACGGGCACGACCGGGGCCAGAAGGTGATCGCCACCGCCTTCGCCGACCTCGGGTTCGACGTGGACGTGGGGCCCCTCTTCCAGACCCCGGAGGAGGTGGCCCGACAGGCGGTGGAGAACGACGTCCACCTGGTGGGGGTCAGCTCCCTCGCCGCCGGCCACCTCACCCTGATCCCGGAGCTCCTGGAGGGCCTGGAGGAGGCGGGACGGGGGGACATCCTGGTGGTGGTCGGAGGCGTGATCCCCCCGGAGGACCGGGAGACCCTCCGGGAGATGGGGGTGGTCGCCGTCTTCGGTCCCGGGACCGTGATTCCCGAGGCGGCCTCGGACCTGCTGGATCGGCTCCGGTAGGGCTTGGGGGGACTCGGCGATGAGGAGCCCGCCGGAGCAACCCTCCGGGATCGACCACTGGATCGAAGCCATCCGATCCGGGGATCGGACGGCGATCGGCCGGGCGCTGACCCTGGTGGAGAGCCGGAATCCCGAGGATCGCCGCCGGGCCGAGGAGCTCCTCGCCGCTCTCTCCCCCCACGCCGGGGAGGCGATCCGGGTCGGGATCAGCGGTCTTCCCGGAGCCGGGAAGAGCACCCTGATCGAGACTCTGGGGCTCCATCTGGTGGAAGGAGGCCATCGGGTGGCCGTCCTGGCCGTGGATCCCAGCAGCACCGTCAGCGGGGGCTCCATCCTCGGGGACAAGACCCGAATGCCGAAGCTCGCCCGGGAGACGGAGGCTTTCATCCGGCCCTCGCCGACGGGGGAGACCGTGGGTGGAGTCGCCTCCCGCACCCGGGAAGTGATGCGAGTCCTGGAGGCGGCGGGGCACGACGTCGTGTTGGTGGAGACCGTGGGCGTGGGACAGAGTGAGGTGGCCGTGGCGGAGATGGTGGACACCTTCCTGGTGCTCCTGGTGGCCGGGGCCGGAGACGAGCTCCAGGGCATCAAGCGGGGGATCCTCGAGCTGGCCCACCTGGTGGTGATCAACAAGGCGGAGGGGGAGAACAGGGCTCGAGCCGAGAGGGCGAGGAGGGACTTCGCCGCCGCGTTGAGGATGCTCCGCGGCGACGACTCCGGTCCCTGGGTTCCCGAGGCGATGGCCGTCAGCGGCCTCACCGGCGAGGGAGTTCCCGAGCTGTGGGAGAGGATCCGGGAGCACGGCGAGCTGCTGAGGAGAAAGGGCCTCCTGGAGGCCCGGCGACGGGACCAGCGGCGCCGGTGGCTCCGGGACCTGATCCGGGAAGGGCTGGAACGGCGGTTCCTGGAGGAGCCCGGAGTCCGACGGAAGCTCGCACGGATCGAGGATCGGGTGGTCTCGGGAGAGGAGACTCCGATGGAGGGGGCCCGTCGGATCCTGGACCGGGTCGGAGCTCTGGAGGAGGAGCCCACCGAGACCTCCACTGACGGGGAGTGAACGCCGAGCGTCACGGGGCCGATCGTCCCTCGGGGCCCCATCCGTTCCGTTCCCGTCCCCACCGTACGCTGGTGGGGCTCGCCTTCCCGGTGCTGCTGTCCCTGGTGGCCGAGCCCCTGACGGGCCTGG
>JAWVZJ010000088.1:0-8511 GCA_033722255.1 Thermoanaerobaculia bacterium
ACCACGAGATCCTGGCCGAGCACAGCGAGGGGCTGATCTGCCTGTCGGCCTGTCTGAAGGGCGAGATCAACGAGCGAATCCTGGCCCGGAAGGAGAAGGAGGCCGAGGAGGTCGCCCGGACCTACATCGACATCTTCGGCCAGGAGAGATTCTTCCTGGAGCTTCAAGATCACGGGATCCGGGAGCAGCATCTGGCCAACGACGTGCTTCGGCGGCTGGCGAAGAAGCTCGGGCTCCGGAAGGTCGTCACGAACGACACCCACTACCTCCGGAAGGAGGACGCCTTCGCCCACGACGTGCTCCTGTGCATCGGCACGCAGAGGAACCTCTCGGACCCGGACCGGCTCCGGTACGCCAGCGAGGAGTTCTACCTGAAGAGCGCAGACGACATGCTCTCCCTCTTCCCGGAGGAGGGGAAGGCGATCGAGAACACCCTGGCCGTGGCCGAGATGTGCGACCTGGAGATCCCCTTCGGGGAGTTCCATCTGCCCCGGTTTCCGGTGCCCGACGGGCACACCCTGGGCTCCTACCTGGTGGAGGTGGCCCGGGAGGGTCTGGACCGGCGCCTCGAGGATCTTCGACGACAGGTCCGAAAAGGCCGGATCCGGGACCTGAAACCCGAGGAGGCCTACCGGCGTCGGCTCGAGACGGAGCTCGAGATCATCCGGGAGATGGATTTTCCCGGCTACTTCCTCATCGTGTGGGATTTCTGCCGCTACGCCCGGGAGAGCGACATCCCGGTGGGACCGGGCCGGGGGTCGGCCGCCGGATCCCTGGTCTCCTACGCCCTGGGGATCACCGACATCGATCCCCTCCAGTACGATCTGCTCTTCGAGCGGTTCCTGAACCCGGAGCGGATCAGCATGCCGGACATCGACATCGATTTCTGCATGCGCCGCCGGGGGGACGTGATCCAGTACGTGGAGGAGAAGTACGGCCGAGACCGGGTCTCCCAGATCATCACCTTCGGGACCCTGGCCGCCCGGGCCGTGGTCCGGGACGTGGGCCGGGTCATGGGGCTTCCCTACGGCAAGGTGGACCGGGTGGCGAAGATGGTGCCCCAGACGACCCGCTCCCTGGCCGACGCGGCGGAGGAGGTGGATCCCCTGGCGGCGGAGATCCGGAACGACCCCGAGGTGGCGAAGGTGGTGGAGGTGGGGACCCGCCTCGAGGGCCTGACCCGCCACGCCGGCATGCACGCGGCCGGGGTGGTCATCACCCCGGACTCCATCGACGAGCTGGTGCCCCTGTACAAGACCAGCCGGGACGAAATCACCACCCAGTGGGACAAGGACGTCATCGAGGAGCTGGGGCTCCTGAAGATGGATTTCCTGGGCCTCCGGACGCTGACCGTCATCGACGACGCCCTGGAGATGCTCCGGCTCCAGGGGATCGAGGTGGACCTGGACGAGATCCCCCTCGACGACCCGGAGGTCTTCGAGCTCTTCTCCGAGGGCCGGACCAGCGGCATCTTCCAGTTCGAGTCCGGCGGTATGCGGGACATGCTCCAGCGGGCCGAGCCCACCCGATTCGAGGAGATCGCGGCCTTCAATGCCCTCTACCGCCCCGGCGCCCTCTCCGTGGGCATGGTGGACGAGTTCATCGACCGGAAGCTGGGGAAGAAGCCGGTGGAGTACATCCTCCCCGAGACGGAGCCGATCCTGGAGGAGACCCACGGCGTCATCGCCTACCAGGAGCAGGTGATGCAGATCGCGGTGGAGGTGGCCGGCTTCTCCATGGGGGAGGCGGACGTCCTCCGGAAGGCCATGGGGAAGAAGAAGCCCGAGGTCATGGCGGAGCAGAAGAAAAAGTTTCTGGCCGGAGCGGAGGAGCGAGGCAAGGACGTCGAGAAGGCGGAGGAGCTCTGGGACTACATCGAGCCCTTCGCCGGCTACGGGTTCAACAAGAGCCACAGCGTGGCCTACGCCATGCTGGCCTACCAGACCGCCTACCTGAAGGCCCACTATCCGGTGGCCTTCATGGCGGCCATGCTCACCTCCGAGATGTCGTCGAAGGACAACGTGGCCAAGTACATGGCCGAATGCCGGGAGATGGGGATCGCGGTCCTGCCCCCGGACGTGAACGAGTCCAACTGGTCGTTCACCGTCGTCGAGGACACCATCCGCTTCGGCCTCGGGGCCGTGAAGGGCCTCGGGGAGTCGGCGGTGGAGGCGATCCTGGCCGCCCGGCGACGGGTCGGCGGCTTCGACAGTCTCGTCGACCTCGCCATCGAGGTGGATCCGGCGGCCATGAACCACAGGGTGTTCGAGTGTCTGATCAAGGCCGGGGCCCTGGACTCCTTCGGGGTCTCGAGGGCCGCCCTCTGGGACGTCCTCGACCCGACTCTGGCCTTCGCCCAGCGGCGACGGGAGGAGCGGGACACGGGACAGGGAACCCTCTTCGCTCCCGCTGCCATGGGCGAGCCCGAGCCGGACCCGGACCACCCCCCCTGGCCCACCCGGGAGCTGTTGCGCCACGAGAAGGAGACCCTGGGGTTCTATCTCACGGGGAACCCGCTCTCGGAGTACGACGATCTGATCCGCGGGAAGACCACCCATACCATCGCCGAGCTCAAGGAGGACGGAGAGGATGTGGAGGGCGAGGTCGTCGTGGCCGGCGTCGTGGCCCGCATGAAGCGTCTGAAGATCAAGAGCGGCCGGAACGAGGGACGGATGCGGGGGCTCTTCACCCTGGAGGATCCCACCGGCACGGTCCAGGTCACCCTCTTCGCCGACACGCTCCAGAAGTTCGATCATCTCCTCCACGAGGACGCGGTGATTCTGGTCCGGGGACGATGCCGCTTCCGGTCCGACCTGGAGATCAACGCGGACGAGATCACCTCGGTGGAGAAGTTCGAGGGAGATCGGATCCGGCACGTGGAGATCCGGCTCGGCGACCGGGTGACCGGCGATCCGGAGACCCTCCTCCGGCTCCGGGATCTCCTGACGGAGCACCTGGGTGACCATGCCGTCCTGTTCGACGTGGAGGCCGGCGGCGGCTCGCTTCCGGTGGCCCCGGCGGAGCGCTTCAAGATCCCGAACGACCCGGACCTCTTCGAGGAGATCGAATCCCTTCTCGGCGGCGGCTCGGTGCGGGTGGTCCTGAAGGACCGGCCGGAATCCGACGGAGGGACGGAGGCGGTCGACGTCGACGACAGCGACGCCGCGGACGCCCCGGAGGCGACCGACGGAAGGATCGGGGAGGACGAGCCCAGGGGAACCGAAGCCGATCAGACCTGGCTGGACCCCGGGACCGAGACCGAGGAGGCGGCCGCGGAGTACGCCGAGTGGACCCACTGACGCCGGGCTCGACCGGATTCTCGGAAGGTACCCCAGAGGTCCCGGCTCCATGATCCTGGTCACCACTCACGTCGGGGCGGACTTCGACGCCTTCTCGTCGACCCTGCTGGCGAGGAAGCTGCACCCGGGGGGAAAGATCTTCTTCCCCGGCTCCAAGGAGGCCTCCGTGCGCCGAATGCTGGAGAGCCGGGGGCTGGAGCACGAGGAGCTCCGCCACAAGGAGGTGGACGCGTCCTCCATCGACTGGGTGATCCTCTGCGACATCCGTCAGAAGGGACGGATCGGCATCGTGGCCGAATGGTTGGAGGAGCGGCCGGAGATCCCGGTGG
Organism: Thermoanaerobaculia bacterium; assembly: GCA_033722255.1. Classification (GTDB taxonomy): domain Bacteria; phylum Acidobacteriota; class Thermoanaerobaculia; order Multivoradales; family JAIOJS01; genus JAWVZJ01. Next base: position 3,629 of record JAWVZJ010000088.1, read on the forward strand.
TGGCCTACGATCACCACGACGACGCTGACGACGACGTGGAGGTCGAGGGAGGGATCGTGGATCCCGGCGTCGGGGCCACCTGCACCCTCCTGACGGAGGAGATTCGCCGCCGGGAGCTTCGCCTGGAAGAGGAGGAGGCCACGCTGCTGCTGATGGGGATCTACGAGGATACCGGCTCCCTCTCCTATCCCACGACCTCGCCCCGGGACATGGAGGCCTCGGGCTGGCTCCTGGAGGCGGGAGCCGATCTTTCCGTCGTCCGGAGATACGCCCTGCACTCTCTGGACGCCACGCACGTGGAGATCCTCTATCGGATGACCCGGGCCCTGGAGGTGGAGACGATCCGGGGCCACCGGGTGGGACTCGTCACCCTGTCCCTGGGGAGCTATGTACCGGAGCTGGCGCCGCTGGTCAGCCGCTGTCTGGAGATCTTCGAGCTTCCCCTCCTCTTCGCCCTGTTCGGGGAGGGGGATCGGGTGACCGTGATCGCCCGGGGCGAGGTTTCCGGGTTCCACTGTGGGGAGTTTCTGGAGGAGCTCGTGGGGGGCGGAGGACACCCGTCGGCGGCGGCCGGGAGCAGCCGCGAGGAGACGATCCTCGAGCTCAGGGAGCGCCTCCGGGAGCTCCTGGGACGGAGTCTTCCCCCGGAGGCCACGGCCCGGGATCTCATGATCTCGCCCTTCGTGTCCGTCACCAGGGACAACACGGTGGGAGAAGCGAAGCGCGAGCTCCTGGAGGCCCGGGTCAACGCCGCGCCGGTCCTCGACGGCCCCCGGGTGGTCGGATCCGTCACTCGGCAGCTGCTGGACGCCGCCATCCAGCACGATCTCGGCTCGCGTCCCGTGACCCGGGTGATGGCCGAGGAGCTGGTCTGGGCCCGTCCGGATCTCCCGGCCCAGGGCCTGGGACGTCTGATGAGCGAGCACCACCCCCGGTTCATCCTGGTCGGAGACGAGAGCTCGGGCCGGCCGGAGGGACTGATCACCCGGATGACCCTCTTCCGGCATCTCCACGGTCGCCTGGAGGAGGTGGCGGAGCCGCTGGAGCGTCGGACCCGAGAGCAGAAGGAGCGAAGGAAGGGTGTGGGCAAGCTCCTCCGGAGCCAGGTTCCGGAGGAGCTGAGACGGAGGATCGAGATCGCGGCGGAGGTGGCCGGGGAGTCCGACGCGTCGGTCTACCTCGTCGGGGGATTCGTCCGGGATCTGTTGCTCCGTCGGGAGAACCGGGATCTGGATCTGGTGGTGGTGGGAGACGGACCCGCCTACGCCAGGAGACTGGGGGACCGGCTCGAGGCGCGGGTCCGGGTCCACGAGAAGTTCCTGACGGCGAAGGTGATCGAATCCGACGGATTCGTCATCGACGTGGCCACGGCCCGGAGCGAGTTCTATCGGCAGCCGGCGGCCCTTCCGGAGGTCCGGACCTCGGCCCTCCGCCACGATCTCTACCGGCGGGACTTCACCATCAACACCCTGGCCATCGCCCTGGGTCCCGGGGAGGAGGGCGGGGCCGAGTTCGAGCTGGTGGACTATTTCGGGGGACAGCGGGATCTCGACGACCGGCAGCTCCGGGTGCTCCACAGCCTCTCCTTCATCGACGATCCGACCCGGGTCCTCCGGGCCGTCCGGCTGGAGCTGAGGCTCGGGTTCGAGATCTCCCCCGAGACCCGCCGGCTGATCGACGTCGCCGTGGACGAAGGGGTCTTCGAACGCCTCTCCGGCGCCCGGCTCCGGGACGAGCTGGTGCTCCTCCTCGATCGCCCGGACACCGCCATCCGGGGCCTGGAGCGGCTCGAAGAGCTGGAGGTCCTGGGGACCGTTCATCCCCACCTCGAGCTGACTCCGGAGCGCCTGGAGGTTCTCCGGGACGCCCGGGCCGGCTGGGAGTGGTATCGACTGGAGGGCCTCGAGGAGCCTCCGGTGCGGCTGTGGATGCTCTTCCTGACGGGGGCGGTGGAGGAGCTGCCGGCGGAGGACCGGGAGGAGGTCGGGGAGCGTCTCCAGCTCCTCCAGTCGGACCGGGATCTCCTCCGGACGTTCCCGTCCCGGCTGTCCAGGGCCCGGGAGGTCGTGAGCCGACCGGAGGCGGACCCCTCCGACGTGCGGCGGGCCCTGAAGGACCTCACCGGGGAGGAGACCCTGCTGCTCTTCTCCCGAGGCACCGAGACCGTCCGGCTCCGGGTGCACCGGGATCTGGTCGAGATGCGACACATCGAGCTCGAGATCGGGGGGGAGGAGCTACTGGAAAAGGGCGCCGAGCCCGGTCCGATCCTCGGCACAGCCCTGGGCGCCACCCTGGACGCCCGCCTGGACGGGGAGGTGGAGCCGGGCCGGGAAGCGGAGCTGGAGTACGCCTGGCGGATCTATCGCGAGAGAGATGAGGAGCCCGGCCCTCGAGCCGATCGCTAAACTCCTCCCGATGAGACTCCTCCTCCCCTCCCTCCTACCGGTGGTTCTGGCCCTCGCGATCCAGCCCCTTCGGGCCGAGACGCCCAGGGACCGGTCCTTCGAGGTCCTGGACTACGAGTGCCGGACCGAGATCGGTGAGCGCCGGGTCACTCTGTTCGGGAACGGGACCGTCCGGGTCTGGGACGGGCTGGAGGGCGAGATGGAGATGGAGCTGGGAGAGCTCTCGCCCCGGGAACGGTCGGCCTATCTCGAGCGTTTGAAGGAGCTGAGCTTCGACGAGGCCCACACCTTCGCCGCCCCCAGGGCCCGGGGACGCTGGATCCAGGAGTGCCGGTTGACCCTGAAACTCGAGGACGGGGAGTCTCGGGAGTTCGCCTGGGGCGAGATGGACTCGCTGCCCCTGTCCCTGTCCCGCCTCCGGCGGATCGCCGAGGAGATCGGACAGGAGACCCGGCCCGCCGGCTATTTCGATCTCCCCGACGACTATGAGCCGAAGACAGGCGACGTCCTGGAACGGCTGGATGGCGAGCGATTCGAGATCCTGGGCTGGACGGCGGACAAGAAGGGGCTCGAGCTCCAGGGAGTCGACCAGCCTCTGGTGGTCTATGTCCGACCCGAGGACCTCCGGGACCGCTTCGTGGCTCTGGTCTCCCGGGCCCAGCCATGACCGGTCGGATCCGGATCACGGGAGGCCGTCTCCGGGGGCGGTTCCTTCCCGTCGAACCCGGGGTGCGGCCCACGGAGGGCCAGGTTCGAGAGGCCCTCTTCTCGATCTGGCAGACCCGCCTCGAGGGAGCCCTCTTCCTGGACCTCTTCGCCGGCTCCGGGGTGATGGGGATGGAGGCCCTGAGCCGGGGTGCCCACCGGGTCACCTTCGTGGAGGAGAAGGCACGGGTCCTCCGGTCGCTGAGGGGGGCCGTGGAGACCATGGGGGAGGCGGACGAGACGCGCTGGATCCGGGCCCGGATCCCGGAGGAGCTGAAGGCGGTGGAGAGAACCGAGCCGGAGGGGTTCGACCTGATCTTCGCCGACCCGCCCTATGCCTACCCCCTGTACGAATCCCTGGTCGGGGCGGCGGGGAAGCTCCTGAGGGACGAGGGAGAGCTGGCCGTGGAGCACTCCGTCCGGAAGTGCATCGAGCCGGACCCGGGATCGGAAGTCGAAGTGGTGGACCGGCGGGAGTACGGGGAGACCTTCCTCTCTTTCTTCGTGCGATCGGGATAGAATCACCCGATGCGGGCGCTACACTACGATCCATCCGTCGAGGGTTCCGGGCTGCATCTCTCCGAGAGCCCGTCTCCGGAGATCCAGAAACGGGAGGTCCGGGTGGAGATCGCCGCCACCGCCATCAATCGGGCGGATCTCCTCCAGGTCCGGGGTCTTTATCCGGTGCCTCCCGGGGAGAGCGAGATCCCCGGCCTCGAGTGCTCCGGCACCATCGTCGAGGTGGGGGATGCGGTGGAGAGCTGGGGCGTCGGAGACCGGGTGATGGCCCTGTTGGGTGGGGGAGGCCACGCCGAAGAGGTGGCGGTACCCGAGGGTCAGCTCATGCCCTTGCCGGAGAACCTCTCTTTCGTGGAGGGTGCCGCCGTCCCGGAGGTGGGCCTGACCGCCTGGACCAACCTGGTCCACGAAGGTCGCATGGACTCCGGAGAGACGGTCCTGATCACCGCCGCCGCCTCGGGTGTCGGGACCTTCGCGGTCCAGCTGGCCTTCGAGCTCGGGGCCCGGGTCTTCGTGGCCGGACGAAAGAGAGAACGGCTGGAACGACTTCGACGGCTCGGCGCCGACGTCTGCCTGGATCTCGGGAAATCTCTCCCGGCGGCCGTCCGGGAGGCCAACGGAGGCGAGGGCGTGGACCTGGCCCTGGATCTGGTGGGGGGACCCGGCTTCGTCCGGACCCTGGCCGCCCTGCGGGACCGCGGTCGCGTGGTCCTGGTGGGCTTGCTGGATGGGTCTCGAGCCGAGGTCGATCTGGCCGATGTTCTCCGTCGTCGTCTCCGGATCCGGGGCTCGGTTCTCCGCTCCCGGAGTCGGGAAGAGAAGGCCCGGCTCGTGGAGGCCTTCCGGAAGGTGGCCTTGCCCCGGCTGGCCGACGCCAGGCTCCGCCCCATCGTGGACCGGATGCTTCCCTTCGAGGAGCTCCCGGAGGCCTACCGGGTCCTGAAGGAGGAGGAGGTGCTGGGCAAGGTCGTGGTGAAGATGCGTTAGAGGCTATCCCGCAACCAGGCATGGTCGCCCGGGTCTTGCGGTGCGGATCCAAGGACATCGGCCACCCACGGCTTCGGCGCGGGTCCCCGGCCCCTCGGTTGGGGGTACCCCGGGGCTCGATGCGGTGTCTTGAATCTGCAGACCACTCGTTGACATGCAATCCGCATGAGAGTAGCGTAGAGTGCATGTCAAAGAGCTTGCAGGTGCGAAATGTCCCCGAAGAGGTGCACCGAACCTTGAAGGCCCGGGCGGCCCTGGAAGGCACCT
>JAWVZJ010000089.1:0-8505 GCA_033722255.1 Thermoanaerobaculia bacterium
CCTGATCGACGGGGAGACGGTGGAGGGCACCGTCCACTGGAGCGAGGGATCCCAGACCGTGGTCCTGGGAACCCCGCTTCCGAGACTCGACGTCCTCCTTCGGGAGGCGACTCCGGGAGACGTGGCCCTGGCCTCCTCCTTTTACGAGTCGATGGAAGAGACCTTCGAGGCGAGCGGACCGGCTCCGAGGCCCCAGCGGGGATTTCTGGGGACCGGGACTCTCTACGTCGTCGACGCCGAGAGGATCGGTCGGATGGAGGGACCGACCGCGGCCACCGTCATGGACGAGATGGAGACTCTGGTGTCGCCCTCCGAAAGGACCGGATCAGCCCGTCTGGGCACACTGGCCGACATCGCTCCGGGTTCGGTGCTGGGCGACCGGTTCGAGATTCTCGACGTCCTCGGGGTCGGGGGCATGGGCGTCGTGTACAAGGCCCGGGATCGGGAGCTCGACGAGCTGGTGGCCCTGAAGATGATCCGTCGGAAGAGGGCGAAGGATCCCGACCATCTCCGACGTCTCAAGAGCGAGCTCAAGCTCGCCCGCCGCATCACTCATCCCAACGTCCTCCGGACCTACGACTTCGGGGAGATCGGAGACGTCCCCTTCATCAGCATGGAGTACGTCCGGGGGATCACCCTCCGGACCCTGCTCCGGGAGACCGGAGCGGTTCCCTTCTCCGCCGGTCTCCGACTCTCCCGGCAGCTCTGTCGGGGTCTGGCTGCCGCCCACGAGGTCGGCGTGCTCCACCGGGACATCAAGCCGGAAAACCTGATCGTGGAGCCCACGGGCAACGCGAAGCTCATGGACTTCGGGATCGCCCGGCCGGTCCGCCGGACCGAGGGAGAGGGAGCCACCGAGGCCGGGATGATCGTGGGTACTCCCAACTACCTGGCCCCGGAGCAGCTCCGGGGACCCGGAGAGATCGACGTGCGGGCCGACCTCTTCGCCGTGGGCGTGGTTCTCTACGAGATCTTCACGGCCCGTCTTCCCTTCGCCGGGGAGACGGCGGCGGAGGTCATGACGGCCACGCTGCGGGAGGACCCGGTACCTCCCCGTCACTGGCGCTCGGAGCTCCCCGAAGGCCTGGAGACGATCATCCTCCGGTGCCTGGCCAAGGACCGGGAGGATCGGTTCGGGAGCGCCGAGGAGGTCCTGGGAGAGCTCGAGACGCTCCGGGCTTGACCCGGTCGACCATGTGCCCCCCGCCGGCCCCGGATCTCGCCGATCGACGATCTCCAACCCGGGCAGCCCCTGCTTTCCGGGCCCAGGCGGCGGCCACGACCCTCCTCCTCGAGGTGCCCGGAAGAGGGCCGTGAGACTTCCCCCGCAAGAAATCGCGGCCTCCCGGGTTCCACACCCGTGGAGGAGGATGACGTGGACCTGGTGATGACCGATCGCGGCGAGCTCTCCGGCACCGACACCCGGAGCCTCGACGCAGACCTTCCCTTGATCCGGGCCATCGCCGACGGAGACGAGGAGGCCCTCGCCACCTTCGTTCGACGACACGAAAGGAGAATCCGGGGAGTGTGCCGGGGGATGCTGGGAGATCGGGAGGAGAGCCGGGACGCCGCCCAGGAGGTCTTCCTCAAGGTCTGGAAGAAGGCCCATCGGTTCCGCCCCCGGGGGAAGGTCTCGACCTGGCTCTACCGGGTCACGGTCAACCACTGTCTCAACCGGCTCCGGCGACGGAAGATCGTGACCATGCTCCCCTTCCCGGGTCAGGACGACGAGGGCGAAGCCACCTGGGAGCCGAAGGACCGGTCTCCGGGCGTGGACAGGGCTCTGGAGAGCCGGGAACGGTGGCGCCGGACGTGTCGCGCCCTGGACGGTCTCCCGGATACCCAGCGGGCAGTGGTGGTCCTGGTGCGGTTCGAGGGCCTGAGCTATCGTGAGACCGCGGAGGCTCTGGGCATTACCCTGGGAGCCGTGGAGAGTCGGCTCTTCCGAGCCATGCGGAACCTGGAGAAGGCCTGCGGGACCTCCGCAGAGACGGAGACGCGATGACGACTCGATCGGAGGAGAAGGACCTCATCCGACTCCTGCACGGAGAGCTGGATCGGGACACGGCGGCACGGCTCCGGCAACGGATCGCCGACGAACCCGACCTCGATGCGAGATTCCGCCGCCTGTCCGAGACCTGGGATCGTCTGGAGCCTCCCGCTTCGTCCCCGGCCCCGGACCTCGCGGAGGAGGTGTTGGCCCGGGTCCGGCGAGAGGGGGAATCCCTGGGTTGGCAGAGCGCACCGGTCTGGGCCCGGTTCGCGGCGGGGATCGCCCTTCCCCTGGGTCTGATCCTGGGCCTGATCGCCGCCCCCGCAGCCCCGGGCCCGACGGAAACGCGGTCCTCCTCGGACCCGTGGCGCTCGGTCTACGAAGAAACCCGGGACGAGGGGCTGACCGACGCCTACTACGAGCTCGTGCTGCAGGGTGGTGAGGAAGAGGGGATCTCGTCGTGAGGAAGGCCGCCTTGTTCTGGGGTCTCTTCGCCATCCTTCTGCTCTCGATCGGCCTGAACGTCGGGCTCTTCCTCGGTCAGGTCCGGAGCCCGGTCGGCTCCGGAACGGAGGTGACCGCCGGCGAGACCGTCTCCTCGACGCCCCGGGAACCGATCCGGCCTCGTCCCCCGTCGGCGGAAGGTCCCCGGAGGCTCGGGGAACGCCTCGGCCTGTCCGGCGAGGAGCTGGAGGAATTCACCGCCATCCAGCGACAATTCCTCTCCCGGGTGACCGCGACGCGGAGAGAGCGGGAGAGGATTCGGAGGGAGCTCCGTTACGAGCTCACCGCCCCCGAACCGGACCGGGAGGCGATCGAGTCTCTGATCGAGGACGCCGCACGCCTGGCGACCCGGATGGACCGGGCCCTGGCGGAGCACGTCCTCGCGTCCCGGGACCTCCTGGAGGGTGAGGCGGAGACGAGGTATCTCCGACACCTGGCCCGTCTCGGTCCTCGCCGAACCGCTCCCGGCCCCCGTCGCCCGCCTCGTCGGCCGCCCTGACTCGGCCTGCCCGCGTCGGCCGATCCGTCAGTCCGGAGGCTCGTTCCCGAACTGGATCTCGAACCCGAACCCGACGTGGAAGGCGGTGTCCCGTTCCTGATAAAGCTCCTCTCGGGGCCAGGTGATCCCCGCCAGGATCTCACCGAAGAACCACTCCCGGAACATCCTTCGCCGGTAGGTGATCCTCCCTCCGTACTCCCGGAGAGGAACGTCCGCGTCGGTCTCGCCGTTGGCTCCCAGGAAATAGGCCAAGGCGTTGTCGCGATTCAAGGCGTGGTACAGGGTGATCCCGGTCTCCCACTCCACCCCCTCCGTCGACTGGTCGATCGTCCCCCTCCCGCCCCAGCGAACCAGCATCTCCGGCCCCAGGATCCGTTCCGCCTCCAACCCGGTCGTGTTTCCGAAACCCTTCTGATTGCGCCAGAAGACGGTCTCCCGGAACCGGACCAGATGCCGGTCGCCGAACACCCAGTACCGTCGGTACCGTCCCCGAACGAAGGGCTCCAGGGGGAAATGGACCTCGATCCCCCCGTCGATGTCGAACTTCTCCCGGGCTCCACCCACCGGGCTGTATCCGAAGCCCAGGAGCCACTCCCGCTCGTCCGCCTGTCGAAAGAACTCCGGGAGGAGGTCGAACTCCTCGCTGCGGCCCCGGAAGAAGTCCTCCTCGTCCTCTCTCCCCAGGAAGGCGTTGACGCGCCGATCCAGATTCGGGAAATCCACGTTGGCCCGGAGGCTGACGTCCTGGTCGAATCCCTCGAAATCGTCGTGGATGGCCCGGACCCGGAGCCGACCGTGAAGGCGCTGGGCCTCCCGGTCGAAGCGCTGCTCACCGAAAAAAGAATCGAACCACCGGGCGGATCCACAGACCGTCTCGTAGACTCCACGGCGCATCCGATCGAGCCACTCCTCGTCCCGCATGGAGGGCACCTCACAGGGATCCGGAGGCTCCATACGTTCCTCCGACTCCTCCTGCTTCTCCTCCCGGAACTCCGTCGGTCCCTCGACTGTGTCCTCCGGACCCTCTGCTCCCGGAGGGGAGCTCTCCGGACCCGGTCTTCCGGAAGACTCCAGAGCCCGAGCCGAGGTGGCGAGACCCGAGAGCAGAAAAACGGTCGAGAGGAGAACCAGCGGTCGCATCGGTGAAGAGATCGAGTCGATCCATCGGGAGGATAGCTCGACGGAGCGGTGTTTCGATTCCGACACGACCTGTTCCATCCCCGGCACGCCTCAGTCGACGGCCGGGCCTGGATCCCCCGGCTCCAGGGGATCCCGCGGTTGGCACGCTCCGTGAATCGGTGTTCGGCGATTCCGACAGGGCCCCGACGAGGCCAGCGAGGAAGCCGAGGATGGTGCGGCAGGAGATCGGACAGGGCGTCTCGGGTCCATGGTTGGGATAGACTCGGGGAACCACCCATCTGAACGACCCGTCCCGGGATCCGAGGGACGAAAAGCCGAGGATCGACTCCGGGAGGCAGGCACGAAGGAGGAGCCGTCATGGCCGATACGTATCGGGAAGTCACCACCAAATCCTGGGGAAGTCGCCTGAAGTCGTCTCTGGGGGGCGTCATCTTCGGGCTGATCCTCTTTCTCGTCGGGATCCTGGTCCTCTTCAAGAACGAGGGCCGGGCCGTCACCACCGCCAAGAGCCTCGCGGAGGGAGCCGGTCAGGTCGTGTCCGTCCCATCCGATCGGACGGATCCGGAGAGGGAGGGCAGGTTGATCCACTTCACGGGTCTCGCCGAAACCTCCGACCTCCTGGAGGATCCCGTGTTCGGGGTCCGTAGAGAAGCCCTCCGGCTGCGCCGCGAGGTGGAGATGTACCAGTGGCAGGAGGAGAGTCACTCGGAAACGGAGACGAAGGTCGGCGGCGGAACCGAGACGGTCACCACGTACACCTACGACAAGGGGTGGTCGGATCGACATCACGACTCCTCTACATTCAAGAAACCTGCCGGTCACGAGAATCCCGAGATGCCGTACACCGACGCGGCCTGGACCGCGGCCGACGTCTCCGTGGGCGCCTTCCAGTTGCCAGAGGGCTTCGTGGAGCGTCTTTCGGCTTACGAACCCCTCCATCTCGAAGAGGGCGAGGAGGAGGGGTATCCGAACGGATTCCGGATCACCGAGGCCGGAAATTTCTACCGGGGAGCCACCCCCTCCAGCCCCGAGGTCGGAGATCTCCGGATCACCTTCGAGATCGTCCCCGAGCAGAACGTGAGCGTGGTGGCGCAGCAGGTCGGAAACACCGTCGGGCCATTTCCCACGGAGGCCGGGAAACCGATCTCCATGATCCGGTCCGGGGTCGCCAGCGCCGATGCCATGTTCCAGGCGGCGGAGCGAAGCAACACGGTACTCACCTGGGTCCTCCGGGGCGTCGGGCTCCTGCTCCTGTTCCTCGCCGTCCGGATGATCCTGGGCCCCCTGGCGGTCCTGGCCGATGTGCTCCCACCCATCGGGGCCCTGACGAGGATGGGCACCAGCTTCGTCGCCCTCCTGGTGGCCCTGCCGGTGGGACTTCTGGTGATCGCGGTGGCCTGGGTGTTCTACCGACCCCTCCTGGGGATCACCCTCGTGGTCCTGGGAGTCGCGGGACTCGTGGCGCTCCTGGTGAAGACCCGAAAGGAGGCCAGGAAGGCGACCCCCACGGCCGCGCCGGCCCCCGCGGCCGGTGCCGGCGACGTCCCGCCCCCACCGCCGCCTCCGTAGGCACCGCTCAGTACCGGGGCACCTCGGGGTCGATTCGCCGGCTCCAGGCGTCGATGCCCTCGGCGAGATTCACGGCGCGCTCGCATCCCTGGGAACGGAGGTACTCCACCGCACGGGCCGATCGGATCCCGTGGTGGCAGTAGACCACCAGGGGACGGTCCGAATCGGCCTCGAGCTCCTCCATCCGGTCCGGAAGCCTCCCCATGGGCACGAGCTCGGCCCCCTCCAGGGCGGCGATCCGGTGCTCGAAGGGCTCCCGGACGTCCAGGAGATCGAGCTCTCGCCCCTCCTCCCGCCACCGAGCGAGCTCCTCCACCGTAATCCGAGTCGGGTAGGAGGCATCCGGCTCCGGGGACTCCGACGCGACCTCCACCGAGGGATCGCAGTGCTCCTCGTAGTCGGGTAGCTCGATCTCCTCCCGGGGGAGGGAGCAGACCGGACACTCCGGATTCCTGGCCAGCGTCACCTCCCGAAAGCGCATGGAGAGGGCGTCGAAGACCAGGAATCGGCCGACCATGGGTTCTCCGATCCCCAGGAGGACCTTCACGACCTCGTTGGCCTGCAGGGAGCCGATGATTCCGGGGAGGATCCCCAGGACACCGGCCTCGGCACAGCTGGGAACCAGGCCCGGAGGAGGGGGCTCCGGGAAGAGACATCGATAGCAGGGACCCTCCTCCATACCGAAGACGGAGACCTGTCCCTCGAACCGGAAGATCGATCCGTAGACGTCGGGAATCCCGAGTTTGACGCAGGCGTCGTTGATCAGGTACCGAGCCGCGAAGTTGTCGGTGCCGTCGGCGACGACCTCGTAGCCAGCGAGGATCTCGTCGGCGTTCTCGGCGGCCAGTCGCCGGGGATGGGACACGATTTCCACGTGGGGGTTGATCTCCCCCAGACGCTCCCTGGCCACCTCGAGCTTGGGTCGACCGACGTCGTCGTTTCCATAGAGGAGCTGCCGCTGGAGGTTAGAGGCGTCGACCCGGTCGTACTCCACGATCCCGAGGCGTCCCACCCCGGCGGCGGCGAGGTAGAGAGCCAGGGGAGAGCCCAGGCCTCCGGCGCCCGCCAGGAGAACCCGGGAGGCCTTGAGTCGTCGCTGACCGGCCTCCCCCACCTCCGGAATCACCAGATGGCGACCGTAACGGATCAGCTCCTCCCGGCTCAGCGCCGGGAGCTCGGCGACCCCGGTCAGCACGGGAGGATCTCCTCCTCCCGGGGCTCGGAATCGAAGAGCCAGCACCGAATCTCGGTGACTCCCTCTCGGACGCCCACGATCAGATGGCGAGCACCGGCCCAGGCGCCATCGCGATCCTCGGCACTGGGCACCGCCGGGCTCGAAGGATGGGAATGGTAGTAGCCGAGGACCTCCCCGCCCCGGTCCCGGGCCGTCCGGTGGGCCTCGAAGAGGATCTTCGGATCGATGGTGTACCGCCGGGTCGGATCGTCGGCCAGATTCCGGCCGGGACGGACCGACTCGACACGGAGTTTCGCCCCCTCCGCACATCCGATCAGGACGCCACAGCACTCCCGGGGTGCCTCGATCCTGGCATGGACCAGGATTCCTTCCCGGAGGGACGATGGAAGACACAGGGACGCCACGGCTTCAAGTTAGCACTGTCGGTGTCTCCTGCGGCTCCCGTCGCTCATCCGGCCTGTAGGTAGGGGAGAGCCGTGATCAGGGACCAGACGATGGCGGCGGCGGACACCAGGAGGGAGACGAGACCGGCGATCAGGTGATCCAGTCTCTCCGGTTTCAGGGGATCCAGGAGCTTCGCCAGGCCCCAGCCCCCGAGGAAGCCTCCGAGATGGGCCCAGTTGTCGACGCCCGGGATCACGAAGCCGAAGAGGAAGAGAGCGATGGCCCAGGACCAGATCTGGGTTCCCATCTCCCGGGCTCCCCCCCGGCGGCTGAAGTGGATCAGGGCCCCCAGGAGGCCGAAGAGGGAGGCCGAAGCCCCCAGGGTCCACTGGCCGGCCCCCATCACCATGTTGAAGATCGAGGGATAGAAGAGGGCCGCGGAGCTCATCAGGAATCCCACCACCCCGGACCAGACCCAGATCAGGGTCGCCCGCCCGGGTCCGTAGAGCCGGACCACGGCCGGCGCCAGATGTCGGACCCAAAGGAGGTTGAATCCGATGTGGAGGAGCCCTCCGTGGAGCCAGGTGGCCGAGAACACGGTCCACCAGCGGCCCATCCGGAAGACGGGCACGAACCCGCTGGCTCCCAGGGCGAAGATGCCGGTATTCCCGGGGGACAGGAATCGCAGGCTGAGCTCCAGGGCGATCTCTCCCGGCGCCAGGGCCAGGGCCGCCAGGTAGACGACCACGCAGGCTCCGATGATGACGCTCGCCAACCCGAAGTCCCTCCCCAACCTCTGGAGGAGGGGGGTGAAGCCCCACATCCCCGGGTTTCGCCGACCGCAGTGATAGCACGCCTCGTCGTCCACTCCCACCAGTCGTCCGCAGGAGGGACAAACCACGGATCCTTTCCGCTGCCGCGCCATGGCGGAGCGATGATACATGGCCCAGTTCCGGGCGATCTCCCGAAGATCCGGGCAATCACGACCGACGACGAGACGGCCGGACGCCGCGAACCCGACGGGTCCGGCTGGCTTTAGCCCGGATTTCTCACGAGGGTTCGTCGCGAGATGTCGTAGGTGCCTGTAGATGCAAGGCTTGCGACGGAGGACGACGCAGGCGTACTGGAGGTACGTCGAGGAGCCCGCAGGGAGCGTAACGCAGCAGATGCAGGCAAATACGGCGTCACAGCAGGAGTCTCGGTAGAGTCGAGAGGTGGCGC
>JAWVZJ010000090.1:0-8477 GCA_033722255.1 Thermoanaerobaculia bacterium
CCGGACACTCGGTCACCGACATGAACTTCTCGATCTTCGAGCGCACGGAGGCGGAGTCGGTCTCCCGGTATCGCCGCTCCAGCCGAGGGATGACCCCCTCGAAGGATCCCTTCCACTGGAAGCTCGACCGCGTCCCCGAGATCTCGAACTCCATCTCGTCGTCGCTCCCGTGGAGGATCACCTCCCGGATCTCCTCCGGCAGCTCCCGCCAGGGGGTCTCCAGGGAGAATCCCAACTCCTCGGCCAGGGTCCGGAGGATCTTCATCCGTCGGGACCGGGTCGGGGGCCAGGGCTCGATGCACCCGGCGTCGATCGATCGATCCTCGTCGACGACCACCTTCTCCGGATCGATCCGGTTCAGCGTTCCCAGGCCGCCGCAGGTGTCACAGGCGCCATAGGGGCTGTTGAAGGAGAACAGCCGAGGGGTGATCTCGGCCACGCTGGTGCCACACCGGGGGCACGCGTACTTCTGAGAGAGGGTCTCCTCCTCCATCCCTTCGGGGGCCACCGTGACCAGGCCGTCTCCCACCCGGAGGGCCGTCTCCAGGGAGTCCGCCAGTCGCCGCTCGATCCCCTCCTTCAGGACCAGGCGGTCGATCACCACGTCGATGTCGTGCTTCCGGTTCTTGTCCAGATCCGGGAGATCGCCGGCGAGCTCGTGGATCTCCCCGTCGACCCGGGCCCGGACGAAGCCCTCCTTCATCATCTGGCCGAGCTGGGTCTTGTACTCCCCCTTCTTGCCCCGGACGTAGGGAGCGTTGAGGATCGTCCGGGTGCCCTCCGGCAGCTCCAGGATCCGGTCCACCATCTGCTGGACCGTCTGGGCCCGGATCGGCTCACCGCACTCGGGACAGTGAGGTACGCCCACCGAAGCGAAGAGAAGCCGCAGGTAGTCGTAGATCTCGGTAACGGTGCCCACCGTGGACCGGGGATTCTTGGAGACCGTCTTCTGCTGGATCGAGATGGCCGGGGAGAGCCCCTCGATGGCGTCCACGTCCGGCTTCTCCATCTGCTGGAGGAACTGACGGGCGTAGGCCGACAGCGACTCCACGTACCGTCTCTGGCCCTCGGCGACGAGGGTATCGAAGGCCAGGCTCGATTTCCCGGAGCCGGACACGCCGGTAATCACCACCAGCCGGTTCCGGGGGAGATCCAGGTCGATGTTCTGTAGGTTGTGCTCCCGCGCGCCGCGGATGGCGATGGTGTCCATGGGACCGATTGACTGTAACAGAGGGTCGGCGGCGGGGATTTCCTCGCTTCGAAGGCGATCCCCGGGAGGAGGGGCCGGGGCCGGGGCCGACCCCCGGCCCGCTCACGCACGAGGACCCTGGGCGGAAAAGGCTTCCCGTCCAGGGCCCACCGATTCCGAGGGGGCTCGGCCCGGAGCCTTCCTCGTCTCGCTCGACTCTCTACCGGATCGATCCGATCTGTCGGGGCGCCGGGCTCCTCCCGTCGGGTCCCTGCAGATCCGGTCCTTCCGGACGCTCGCCCCGGCGGCGCTTCAGCTCCAGGAGCCGCTCCTTCGGAGGAATCCGGAGGACCTCCCAGAGCTGCTGGTGTGCCTCTGGTGTGTACATCGCCTGGGCGGCCTCGGCCGCCGTAAAGCCTTCCGGTACCTGCCGATCGGACCCGAAGACGAAGTCCGAGAGATCCACCAGGGGGATGGTGGCCCCGAACTTCTCGTTGATGGCCTCGATGAACAGGTTGGCCACGAAGGCGTAGCCGAACTGCGTGGCGTGGACACCATCGTAGGAAAACACGCCTCCGGTGAGGAACTCGGTATTGTACTCGATCCCTCCGACCTCGATCCCCTCTCTGGCCACCAGATCGAAGACCGCAGCCACGTCCACCAGGGCGGCATCCGTCTGTTGTGCCACGTCTCGGATTACCTGGTTCAGGGCTCGAGTCCGGGCTTGGACGGCGGAGATCTCCGCCGCGTTCAGTACGTGCGTGTCGTCCAGGGGTTGGCCCGTCCCCCCGAGGGCTGCCGGAATCCCGATCCCCTGGGCCAGGGCCTGGCTCGCCGACAACAGGACCTTGTCATCTGCGGTCAGCGGACCGGCAGGTCCGATGAGGGGGACCGGCTGTCCGTCGACGAGAACCGGCTGATTCGTGGCCGGATCCACCACCACGGGCGGGATCGTGTTGACGAAGGGAATGGTCGTGACATCGGCGATGGTGGCGATCGCCATCCCGGCACCGCTCTGGGCGATGGCCCCGGCGACCGTCTGCAGATCCTGTGCGAAGGCCGCCCTCGGGGTCAACGTGACCCCGTCGATGACGATCCCGCTGGTGGCCGCACCGAGAACATCGTTACTTCCGATCCACAGGGTCACGAACGTCGGGTTCAGAGCCAGGCCCTGCTCCAACATGGAGAACGGAAGCGCCTGGGGCCTGAGGACGAGCTTGAACAGACCGTCGGTCCGAACCTCCAGAACGTCTCCCACGCGGGCTCCGGGCACAGCGAGATTGTCGTAGGGACGGGGAAGATTGAGGTTGAGAGGATTCCCCTGTCCCTGCTGCGGTGCGATGACCAGCGGTGCGAGACTCTGAAGTCGAAGGAGGGGCGGAATCCCCGGTTCGCTCACCAGGGGCTGCTGGAATGGGGTGTCAGGGCCCTTCACCCGTTCGTTGATCAACGCCGGATAGCTGACTCGTTGATACGTCTCCACCAGCCCGCCGCTGGCAAAACCGGCGGTCAGGCTGTCTCCGAGCGCCACGTACTTCGAAAAGTCCGCACTCCCGGTGTCGACGTTCTGGCCGAAGGTCGCCATCGGCACCAGGGCCAGGGCGAGGACCAGGCTGCAAGCGATCGTCGTTCGTGTGGTCATGGTGTCCCTCCTTGCCGTGTCTCTGTTGGCTGTCACTGGTTCACTTCCAACCCAGGGTGACCCCGAAGAGCCAGGCCGTGATGTCGTAGGTTCCGAAGAAGTCGTTCATGCTCTCGTCGACCTCTCGAGTGTCGAAGGGAAGGTACATCAGGGCCAGATCGGTGTTCATCCGCGCTCCCTGGAAGCCGTAGCCGATGGTGAATCCGCTCCGATCCGCGTCGGGGAGCAACGGACCGACGGCCCGCTCCGGTTGCGGCGTCTCGTCGTACACGTAGCCGAGTCGGAGCTCGGAATTGCCGAAGCCGTAATTGAACCCGATCCGGTAATTGTAGGCATCGTCCCAACCTTCGCGTCGGACCACGTCCTCGATCGCCGTCATCTGCTCGACCTGGTCGTCGAAGTCGATGACCAGGGTCTCGAAGCTACTCCAGCCGGTCCAGTTCACGTCGACCTCCAGGGTGCTGGTCGGGCCCAGGGCAATGGCCGCCCCGAGACTCGCCATGTCCGGGAAATCGATGGAGGTGGTCACCGGGACGTTCTGACCCACCGGCAGGGAGGCCGCCACGGCGGCATCGAACTGCGGATTGCCGGTCGAGATCTGGGTGAAGGCCGCGTCCCCGGCGTAGTCGACCTCCATGGAGCTCCGGTAGGAGAGCCCCCAGGAGAAGCTGTTGTTGTACCTGTGGAGGATCCCGATCTGCCCCCCGAATCCCCATTCGAAGTCGCTGTCGAGATCCACGTCGGCGATGTCCACGGTCTGGAAGGTGAAGGGATTCTGCCCCGGGATCCTCCGCTTCAGGGCCACATCCGAGGCCCGGGCAATGATCCCGAAGCCGATCCCGAAGTCCGGCGTCCCCTTCCAGCCCAGATTCGCCCCGAGATCCAGGACCCGGAGCTCCGCCTCGTAGCTGATGTAACGACCCGGAAAGGTGTCGGGGTTTTCCCATTCGGTGGCGAGACCGAAGGGCGTGTTGAAGGAGAAGCCGAAGTTCAGGGTCGGCGAGATCGGCTGGACCCAGTAGGCGTGGGGCGGATAGAAGATCGTCGACTCCTGCTCCGCGAAGGTGCCCTCTCCGGGGAAGGGATTCGCCCCCTGGAGCTCCGCCTGGGTCTGGCTGATCAGGGTGACCCCGACCTGGAGCTCCTGCTCGTCCAGGAAGGCGAGGCCTCCCACGTTGTGGAACATGGCCGACGGATCGTCGGCCTGGGCGGTGAAGGCCCCGGCCATTCCCATGGCCCGACTGCCGTGCTCGAAGATTCCGAAGCCACCGGCGAACGCCGGCGCCGTCGCCATTCCCAGCAGTGCGACTCCGACGGCGATCCGGCTGATCCAGGTGAAAGCTCTGCGACCCATGGTGAATGACCCTCCTGTGTCGATATGAAAGATTCCCTCGTTCCCGGTGATCTCCGGAGCTCCTTCGGTCAGGAGACCGTGACCTTCTCCTCCCGCCGACGCCGGCCCCCGGTGTCCCGGATCCTCTCCAGGGCGGTCTGACCTCCGTATTTCGCCACGATGCGATCGTCGTACTCGTCGGCCACGTTGGCCACCGCGGCCACCGCACCGAGGACGTTCGTACGATCCAGGCTGCGGCCGAAGAGGGAGTGGGAGAAGTAGATGTCCTCCCCCACGAGGGAGAACGCGCCGAAAGAGAGGGTGTGGTTCAGCTCGAGCAGCGCCAGCAGGAGATCTTCGTCGATCTCCACCCCCTGGACACAGTAGGACATGAAGGTGACGATGGCCTCCTCGGGGCCGTAGGGATCCACCGAGATCTCGAGGACCGTGCTCCCGTACCGGACGTAGAAGTGCCCGTTGTCTTCGTCGTAGAGGGGATCCTCGAAGAGCTCCCCCAGATACTCCTGCAGCGCCTCGTGAGTCTCGCGGTGGATCTCGTGCTCGAAATTCATATGCCGATGTTAGCATCCCCCCACCGGCTTTTCGACCGGTCCGGGAAACCGATTCTCCGGGCCCGGACGATCCGCCGGGCATCCTCGCGGGGACGCGGGGATGGGAGGATTCGAGGAGGGGGCGAACACTCCAGACGGAGCTCCCGGCACCCTTCTCGACCGTTCCGCTCACCCCTTCCTACGAGGTATCCGACCCGTGAGTTGCATGATCGTCACCGGCGGCGCAGGCTTCATCGGCTCGAACTTCGTCCGGCTCGCCCTGGACGAGACCGACGACCGGGTCGTGGTCCTGGACAAGCTCACCTACGCCGGACATCTGGAGAGTCTGGAGGACGTCATCGAGGATCCCCGGTGCCGCTTCGTCGAGGGGGACATCGCGGACCGGGAGACGGTCCGGGATCTCCTCCGGGAGGAGGAGCCCTCGGCGCTGGTGAATCTCGCCGCCGAGAGTCACGTCGACCGCTCCATCGACAGCCCGGGGGAGTTCGTCCGAACCAACGTGGTGGGGACCTTCGAGCTCCTGGAGGCGGCCCGGCTCTTCCGGGACCGGCTTTCCGGTCCCCGGAGGGACCGCTTCCGATTCCTCCACGTCTCCACCGACGAGGTCTACGGCTCCCTGGGGGAGGAGGGCCTGTTCTCCGAAGAGACCCCCTACGCGCCGAACTCTCCCTACGCGGCCTCGAAGGCGGGGGCGGATCACCTGGTCCGGGCCTACTTTCACACCTACGATCTCCCGGCCCTGATCACGAACTGCTCGAACAACTACGGCCCCTACCAGTATCCGGAGAAGCTGATCCCGCTGATGATCCTGAACGCCCTGGAGGGCCGGGAGCTGCCGATCTACGGGGACGGACAGAACGTCCGGGACTGGCTCTTCGTGGAGGACCACTGTCGGGGAGTTCTCCTGGCCCTGGAGAAGGGGCGACCCGGGGAGAAGTACAACATCGGCGGCCACAACGAACGCACGAATCTGGAGGTCGTGGACACCCTCTGTCGGGTCCTGGAGGAGATGCGACCGGCGGCCGAGAATCCGCGCCTGGCCGAGGCGGGAGCGGACAGCTACTCCCGGCTCCGGACCTTCGTCGAGGACCGCCCCGGGCACGACCGACGCTACGCCATCGACGCCGAGAAGATCCGACGGGAGCTCGGATGGGAGCCCCGGTACGACTTCGACTCCGGAATCCGGGAGACGGTGGCCTGGTACCTGGAGAACCGCTCCTGGTGCGAGGCGGTGCAGGGGAAGACCTACGACCGGGAGCGCCTGGGCCTGCAGAAGGCCCCGGCCCAGGAAGAGCTGTCGACCTGAGCCATGCAGTTCACCGAGACCGAGCTCGCCGGTGTCGTCCTGGTGGAGCCCCGGATCTTCCGGGACGACCGGGGGTTCTTCCTGGAGACCTACCACCGGGAGAAGTACCGGGAGGGGGGGATCGACGTCTCCTTCGTCCAGGACAACCACTCGAGCTCGATCGGAGGCACCCTCCGGGGACTCCACGCCCAGGAACCGAACGCCCAGGGCAAGCTGGTCCGGTGCGTGGACGGAGAGATCTGGGACGTGGCGGTGGACATCCGTCGTACCTCACCCTCCTTCGGCGACTGGGTCGGAGTGGTCCTGTCGGCCGAGAACTTCCGGCAGCTCTACATCCCCCCGGGATTCGCCCACGGCTTCTGTGTCCTCTCCGAGCGGGCCCAGGTCGAGTACAAGTGCACCGCCGTCTATTCGCCCGAGGACGAGCTGACCCTGGCCTGGAACGATCCCGAGATCGACATCGCCTGGCCCCTGGAGGGCGAACCGCTGCTCTCGGACAAGGACCGGGGCGCCCCGACTCTGGCCGAGCTCGGCCAGCGGCTTCCCCGCTACCACCGGGACTCCTGATGTCCGACTCGCACAATCTCACCGACCGGGATCGAGAGCGCCTGGAGGAGAGGGGGATCTCCGAGGCGGAGGCCCAGCGGCAGCTCCGTCTCCTCCGATCGCCTCCCCGGGCCTTCGTCCTGGAGCGACCCTGCACCCCGGGTGACGGGATCCGAGTCCTCGACGAGGAGGAACTACGCACCCTCGCCGACGAGTTCCGGGAAGCGGCCCGGGCGGGCCGGGCCTCGAAGTTCGTCCCCGCCTCCGGGGCCGCGACCCGGATGTTCCGGACCCTGACCTCTCTGTGGACCGAGGACCCCTTCCCCGATGACGAGACCCTGGCCGAGCGGCGGGCGGAAGGGGATCCGGCGGCCAGGGACCTCCATCGTCTCCGGAAGCACCTGGATCGATTCCCGTTCCTTCCCGCCCTCCGGGACGAGCTGGCCCGGCGGGGCCGGGCTCCCGAAGAGGTCTCACCCCGGGAGCTCCTCTCGGCCCTCCTGGCTCCCGACGGCCTCGATCTGGGAAATCGCGCCAAGGGGCTGGTCCCCTTCCACCGCTACCCGGACGGGGAGGTCCGGACCGCCTTCGAAGAGCATCTCCTGGAGGGCGCCGGCTACGTCCGGGACGACGGGGGAATCTCCCGCTTCCACTTCACCGTGGCTCCGGACCAGTGGGAGGCCTTCCACCGGGCGGCGGAGGTCTCCGGGCCGGCCCTCGGGGCTCCGGAGATCCGATTCCGGGTGGCGTTCTCCACCCAGAGCCCCTCCACCGACACCCTGGCCGTGACCCCGGAGGGGGCTCCCTTCCGGGATCCGGACGGAAATCTTCTCCTCCGCCCGGGAGGACACGGAGCCCTGATCGGAAACCTGGCCGAGACGGCCAGGGATCTGGTCTTCCTGAAGAACATCGACAACGTGCTCCCCCGGGAGCGCCACGACGAGGTCGCCCGGTGGCAGCAGGCCCTGGGAGGCCTCCTGGTCCGGACGGAGTCCAGGATCCACGAGCTCCTCCGGCGCATGGAAGACCCCGGCGACGAGACCGCCCTGGAGGAGGCACGGCGCCTGGTGGAGAACACCCTGGGACTGGAGCCGCCGGGGGAGGACCTCCGGGACTGGCTGAACGACCGGCTGGACCGGCCGCTCCGGGTGGCGGGCGTGGTCCCGGTGACCGGGGAACCCGGCGGTGGTCCGTTCTGGGTCCGCCGTCCCGACGGCTCGGTGACGCCCCAGATCGTGGAAGAGGCCGAGATCGACACGAGCTCCACCGATCAGGCGGAGATCTTCGAGGGCTCCACCCACTTCAACCCGGTCCAGATCGTCGGCTCCCTCCGGGACCGGAGGGGTCGTCCCTACGAGCTCGACGAGTTCATCGACGAGGACGCCGTCTTCGTCAGCGAGAAGTCCCACGGGGGACGGCCCCTGCTGGCCCTGGAGCGACCCGGACTCTGGAACGGGGCCATGGCCGGCTGGAACACCCTCTTCGTGGAGATCCCGGGGCGCCTCTTCGCCCCGGTCAAGACCGTCTTCGATCTCCTGCGGTCCGCCCATCAGCCGGGGAGCCGGCCGTAGGATTCACCGGTCGAGCCCGGGCCGGCGCTCCGGCCCGAGGTCGGCCCGACGGTCCCACGGACGGCTCGGTGCACCCGTCGAGCCTCCTCAGACCGGAGGAAGTCGCCAGGAGAACGGTGGTCGTCGGGTCTCCGGCCGGGTCCGGTTCCCCTCCTCCCACAGCTCGTCCGCTCCCGGCACCGAGAGCACGACACCGCCCTTCCCGGACGGCGTCAGGGTGAGGGTAGATCCGGTGTAGGGGCTCCGGGGAGAGCTCCGGAGATCCTTCGGATAGTCCCCGGTGGCGTCCGCTTCCCGGGCCAGCTCGATCGCCACCCG